>JBDUBA010000187.1:0-20660 GCA_040004335.1 Gemmatimonas sp. | reverse complement strand
CGCACCGCATCAAAATGTCGTTCAATACCGGCATGCTGAAGTTCAGTGTGACAACACCCGACTTGGGTGAAGCACAAGACGAGTTACCCGTCAAATACACTGGAGATCAACTCGACATCGGCTTTAACGCGACGTATTTGCTCGAAATCTTGCGCTATATGCCAACAGAGGAGGTGCGCCTCACGTTCAAGGCACCCGAACGCGCGGCCACCATCGAGCCCGAAGGCTGGAACGATCCGGCCAAATACCTCTGCCTCGTCATGCCGCTGCGATTGATGGACTGATCACCCGCAGCGCCGGTTTTCTTCCTGCTTCGACGGCCAGCCAATGCGCAGTAACCGAACTATGTCACCACGCCGCCTGCTTGCCGCAACACTGTTGCTGTCTGTCTTTGCGGCAACGGCGGCCGCACAACGAGTGTTAGCCGATCTCACGGGCAAGTGGACCATGACCGTAGCCGGACCGCAAGGCGCCAACGAATCAGCCGTCGTATTCAAGCAGGACGCCGATTCGCTGAGTGGAAACATCGAAAGCCAGATGCTTGGTGCATCCAAACTTTCCGGAATGGTCAAAGGCGACACTATTCGTTTTGCGTTCACAGTGGCAATTCAGGGCATGCCATACGAACTGAAAGCCAGCGGCGCCGTGAAGGACAAGGACAACATTGCGGGCAGTCTCGAAGCACCAAACGGAGTCGCGACGTTTCCCTTCACCATGAAGCGGGTACCGTAAACCGGATGGCGGTATCGTTGTGAAACCGTTTTTGTATTTTGTTTGATCCTGCCGCACATGAAACACATTCTACGAAACGGGTGTCCAATTCTCCCGTAGGGCGCTCGTGCCATTCCTGCCAGTAAACACTCACCGTTTCTCCAAAACCCACATGTTCGCCAAGAACTCCCGCCGTCTTCTCGCGAGTGCAGCATTGTTGCTCACCGCGGTTTCTGTTGCCGCTGCTCAACACATCCTCGCCGACATTTCCGGAACCTGGATCGTTTCGGCAGAATCTCCAAATGGTGCCAGTGAGTCCACGGCCGTATTCAAGCAGGACGGAACTGCTCTCACGGGCACGCTCGATGTTCCGGAACTTGGTTCAGCCAAAATCGCCGGCACAGTAAAAGGGGATACAGTGAAATTTTCGTTCACCCTCGACGTGCAGGGCAGTCAAATTCCAGTGCAGGTCAGCGGCATGATCAAGGACAAGGACAACATGGCCGGCACCATTTCGTTGCCGCAGGACATGGGCAGTTACCCGTACACGGCCAAACGGAAGCCGTAACACAACCGGCGCTCCCGCTTCAAGGGCGCAGAACTATGCGACCCTTGGTGATCTGGCGAATGTCCTGCGTGCCGCTGCCATCCCGACGCGATGTGTCGCTGAGTTTGATCGCGAGTGTGCCGTCACTCTCCACGGCGCGCACAACCCCGGTGGTTGCGTCAATGCGAATGAGGTATGTCGTACGTCCGCTCGCTGCGATCGTCAGGGTGCGCCATGTGCTTTTCAACTCGCCCGAGAGTTGAGCATCCGACAAGCGTTGCACAATCAGTTCCACACCGCTCTTTATTTTGTCCGCGCGTTCAACCGTGTAACTCGATTTTGTGCGCGTTGTAATTGGAATGCCCAACCGACACACGAAACTCACCGAGCTATCCTGCCATGACTGGCCCACGATGAGCCGAGCCGGCAAACGCACGAGCAGATCACGCACCAGGTTGGTCGCACCGGTTTCGGGGCGATCGCATTCATTCGCGAGCGATGGTTTGGTGGACACGCGCAAATTCCGTGCGTCAAAGGCCGCATCAAACGAAATCGTAAGCGGCGGATCGACCAACACCGGCACTGGTGTGCGCGAAACGCTTTCATTCTGATTCGGCGTCAGTGCCCGCTCGAGACCGCGCACCGTGAATGAATCAACAACACCCGAACCGTGAAATGCACCCAGAGTATCGCGACGGCCCTGAAGCGTGATCATCGCGCGAGTGTCGACGTGTTCGGTCAGCACGCGGCCGGCGCTATCGCGCTCCAACGCAGCCGAAACTTCGCTGACATAATTGGTGGACGGCACAACCGCCGGCATCGTCCACCGCTCGATCACCGGCTCGACGACAATTGGAATGACGGGCGTCGGTGCTGGTGGCGGAGGTGTTGCCGCAGGAGAAGGTTTGATGGCACTGCCGCCGCACGCTGTCGCGAACACTGCGGAAAGCACGAGCGCGGCCCCCATCGCGCGGCGGGAAGCATAAACCGAGAGGCGAGCAGAGATCGACCTGAGCGCATGCGCGCACGTCTCCGTGTCTCCGCGTTTCCGCGAAAAAAAAATCATCGTTCGGAATGTCCGACGAACGGTGAACACAACAGCGGAAGGAAGCGCAACATTGAAACGGGAAAACGGGAAATAAAACTGAAGTGGGTGATCGCCAGCCGATAAGCCGGGTTCTGTCAGTGTATTTGCATACACCGGACGGTCATTCCTCTCGGCGTTCAGTCACCCGAACGCTCCAGCAGCCTACCCGCGGCTCGATGCCTTGCGACATCCTTGCGAGACGGGACGCCTCTCGCCGCCTATTTGGCCTTGCTCCGACTGGGGTTTACCGAGCCATCGACGTTACCGCCAATGCGGTGGGCTCTTACCCCACCATTTCACCCTTACCCCAGAGGCACCGAAGTGCGTACCGGGGCGGTTTGTTTTCTGTTGCACTATCCGTCACGCGAAGCTCACGCCGCACGTGCCCAGGCGTTACCTGGCAGCCTACCCTGTGGAGCCCGGACTTTCCTCGGTAACGCCGGCAGGCCGCGAACGGCAGACCGGCATTATCGCGACCGTCTGGCTGACGACCACCCACCCGCAATATAGACCACCTCCACCCCGGGATTGGGTGGTACGATGCCCCCGGCCCACGCGTCTCCCGGTACGACGCAAAAAGGCGCAGCGGAAGAAGACTTTGACCAGCGGAGCATTGCCGCTGGTGTCCAATCCACGCACCGGGCTGACAGTAACGTGACAGCGTGCTCTAACGTCGCGCTCACCCAACGAGCCGCTGATGTGATACGCCGCGATGCTGCGACGCGCACCAATGGCATCCGCCGCAGTGCACCTCGAATGTTGCAAGGAGCATGGCAATGTCCATCGACAAATCGCATCGATTTCCCACGTACACAACCATCGTGCCACGTAGCACCGAACGCGGCGCTGCTGCAGTACAAACCGTGCTGCACAAATCGGCGCGGGTTGTCACGCCCGAGTCGGTGACAACACTGCTGAGCCCTGCCGAACGCGCGCGCGTTGATGCGGCCGGCGAAGGATGTTTTGTCTCGTTGCACCGTGAATCGGTAGACGAAGTGCTGAATGATTTGCGTCAACGACGCGCGTCGGCCGTGTTGGTTTCCGTCTCGCACTACGTGTCGCAACAAACACCTCCAGTGGCACGTCTGGTGCGGGAGTTTCCGCGTGTGCCGGCGGTTGCTCTGTTAACCGGTTCGGAATCGTCTTCGTCGCAGGCGGTGCTTTCGCTTGGGCAGCAAGGTGTTCGCGCGCTCGTTGACGTACGCGATGCTCACGGTTGGCGTGAATTGCGTCGGCTCATCACCGAGGAACGCTCCGAAACGGTGGAGCGCATGGCCGTCCTGCAGTTACACCGCGATCTGGCGGGTGCACCCGAAGATTGTCTGCGCTTCTTTGACACGTTATTCACATCACCCATGGCGGTGTGCACGGTGCGACAACTCGCTCGGCGATTGGGTGTGCTTCCAAGCACGTTGATGAGTCGATTCTTTCGCGCGGAAATACCAGCGCCCAAGAGTTATCTTGCCATGGCGCGCCTCGTGCGGGCGGCGCGTTTGTTTGAGAATCCTGGCTTGAGCGTCGCCCAGGTTGCCACGCAACTGGAATATTCATCACCGCAGAGTTTTTCGCGGCATGTGCTCACCATTCTGCAGGTTACCGCCGTGGCGTTTCGTCGAAAATACGATGGCGAAACGATGTTCGAACACATGCGGAATGTGTTGGTGCTTCCACATCGCGCCGCATTAATCGCGTTTCATCCGCTGGTGGTTGCGCCTGGGTGGATGGGGCGGGACACTCCTCTTTGAAGAGGAACCTCTGAACATCAGTGACAATACGCGGCGCCTGCAACTACAGCAGGCACCGCGTTTTGTTTATTCGCCGAACTCAAAACGGCTGGTGCTCAATCCCAATCGGGAATAGTTGCTGCCGCATCCGGCGCGCGCTGTGCAACGCGATATCGCAACACCGCTCCACGCAAACGTTCGGCCGTCTCGGCCAATTGTTCTGCGCTGCGCGACAGCTCTTGTATACTCGCACGTTGACCCGCCGCCGATTCCGCCGCACGCTGCGCTCCGTGTGAGGCGCGCTCCGCCACTTCATCCACCGTCTCAAACGCACCAGCCACACTGGCGGCCAACGACGCCTGCGTGCGCGCCAGCACCGCGGCTTGTTGGCTGCGATCGGCAATGCGACCAATGCCATCGACCATCGAGCTCAACGCCTGCGTGGCTTCACGCGCAATGCCACCGGCGCCGGCGACTTCACGCGCCGTGCCCTCCATCGCATCCACTGCCCCGGCGATATCATCACGCACATGTTGCACAGTGGCCGCAATGGCCTTCGCCGCTTGTGCACTTTCTCCGGCGAGTTTCCGAATCTCTTCGGCCACCACCGCAAAGCCGTAACCGTGCTCACCCGCGCGTGACGCTTCAATAGCCGCGTTCAGCGCGAGCAGGTTGGTTTGACGCGCAATACGCGACACTGTCATGACAAAGTCGCCAACACGTTCGGATGCGGGTTCGAGCAAACGCACTTGCCCGGCGGCCGCGCTCACGCCTTCACCGACATGGACGAGCGTGGTCGCAGCGCGTTCGATCGCGAGCCGGCTTGTCTCCGCCGCTTCATCCAACGTGTGCGCATCCATCGCCGTGGCGTCGGCGCGTTGTTTGGCCGATTCGGCGGCATCGCGCGCTTGACGGCTTGCATGCGCACCATTCTCCACACCACGACGCTGTTCGGCCAGTTCTTCGCTCAGCGAACGTGAAGTGCTGGCCACATCCGCGGCACGCGCGTGTAGCGTGCTTGATGCACCGGTCAACTGTTCGGCCACCGCGGCGAGTTCGTCGGCTTCACTCTGCACCATCGCAATGAGTGCGCCGAGTTCGGTGAGCATGTTGTTGAAGCTGCGTTCGAGAAATCCGAGTTCGTCGTTGTGGCGTGCGTCAGCGCGTGCGAGCAAGTCACCGTGTTCGGCCGCGTTCATGTGCGCGCGAGCATTACGAACGCGTCGAATTAAGCGTGATGGAAGCGGAACCACTTGTTGCGCGACCAGCAACAGAAGGACGGCGGCAAGGATAACCTGTGCCAGTGGCGGCGCATTCTGCGGATGCAGATTCGCAAAGGCAAGGCTCGCTCCAACAAATCCTGTCGCTGACAACAGCGCGGTGATGTATCCCGTGGCGCGTCCATGATCGAACGAATACGGAACGATGGCCAACAGATACGTGAGCACGAGGACTGGTGCGCCAAACACAAACACAACCACACTTACGAGTGCCGTATCCAACACCACAAACGCATAACGAAACCACGACCTATAATTCAGTGTTGACGTGGCTGCAGTTGTGATCGTGAAATTGAGTGCGAATGCAAGCAGCACCAATCCAGCAATCATCAGTGGGGCAACTTGCGCGACGTCAAACTGCACACCAACCAGCAAGACCGCAGCTAACAGCACCGTTGACCAGTACCGGCGTTTTGATGCGATCCGAAACGCCGTCAGATCTTTTGCGCGATCTTCGTTTGCCGAATCAATCGTAGTGTCGATTGGCTCCGCGCGTGTTGATTCACGAATAACCGCATGATTGCCCGATCCTGGCGGGAATGCCGCGCCCGATCGTGCTGAATTTCTGGGAGCTGCTGGAAAGGCGAACGACGTGGCCACGGGCTCTCGGTGCTGGCGCCCGCGACATGCGGACGGCTTCACAACAAGGACGCCCGAGCTAGAGCAGGGTCTCACGTTCCGTCACAGCGTCGGTCGCGGGCGAATCGCACTGGTCCCCGGCACTCCGGCGCGTTCGACGGGTTGTAGCCATCACGTCCCCGAACGTGTAAATCGCTTCGCGAGTGTTTTAGGCGCAGAGTGTTGGTGACCAGTCGAACAGCGGAGCAAACGTGATCAGAAAACTTGCTGTTGTAATCGGCATAATGTCAGTTGCGACCGTGACATTTGCGCAACCTCAACCAGACACCATCGACTCACTAGCGCGCGGCTGGAGCGGAGGACGCTCAACTTCGCTTTGTAAACCGGACGGCGTTGATGAGAACGCCGCCACATTATCGCGGTGCGAATGGCTGTTGCCGCAAGGGCAGAGGGTTCAGGGTGAAGTCCAGACCACCCGCTATATCGCCGACACAGCAATGGTGGTCTGGCAGCGACAGCTGACCAACATCTCCGATATGAACCGGGTGGTCGACTCTCTGGGCATTGAATTCAAACTGCGCGGAATGACCATGCGTCCGTGCCGCCCCGGAACGTCGCCGGCGGGGTCGGACGATAGCAGAATTTGGGAGGACAAGAAGCTGCTGGTCCACATTTCCGCAATTACGCCGCCCGCCGGACGGCCGAAGATAATTGTGGTTGGAACGAACGTCCCCAGCGCTTACCCGGAAGCAATATGCCCCAAGCGCCGGGACGGCGGCCTCTAGTGTCAGCTCAGGAGTGGTAGAATCTCGCTGGCTTTGGCGAGGCTGTGTACCTTGAGACCGGCCGCTTCGAGAGCCTCGCGCCCACCCTCTTGACGATCGACCAGCGCAAGTACGCCGAGGATATTTCCGCCCGCGGCCTTGATACTTTCGACCGCTTTGAGAGCCGATCCGCCAGTGGTGATGACGTCCTCAATGACCACTACACGGTCACCGGCGCTGAACGGCCCTTCGAGCAATTTGCCGGTCCCGTGCTGCTTCGCTTCTTTTCGAACAGTAAAGGACCGAACCATTTTCTTATCGGAGTTTCCTTCCGCTGCAGCGGCACTCGCATGCGCGATCGCGTAAGAAATTGGGTCGGCGCCCAGTGTGAGTCCGCCCACGGAATCGGCGTCCCACCCCTGATCGGCAAGGGCTTTTAGCCCGACGCGCCCGATGAGTAGCTGCCCCTCTGGGCTCATCGCTGTGAGGCGGCAGTCGATGTACAGGTTTGAGCGGCGTCCGGAGGCGAGTACAAAATCGCCCCGCTTTGCCGATCGGTTGGCAAGCAGGGCGAGTAGTGTCTGATGGTCGTTCACGTCGTTTCTAATCTCGGCGAAAGAGTCCCTTCATTTTTCCGAACAAGCCGGGCTTGTCGGCGGTGTTGTCCGAGGGGGCATTGGCGGGTGCCGTGGACAATGCTGCAGCGCTCAGCGCCTCGGCGAATTCGCGAACGCTGCCGTACCGCTCGGTGGGCTGTTTCGACAGGGCGCGCATGATGACCAACTCGAGCGCTGGTGAGAACGAAAGATTCGGCTTGGCTTTGCCTAGTGGAATCGGCGGCTGCGTGAGCAGCTGAGAGAACAACTCTCGGGGTGACTTTCCGACGTAGGGAAGTGCGCCGGTGAGCAAATAGTAGGCAATGGTGGCCAGCGAGTATTGATCGGCGGCCGGACCGACGAGTTCGCCGGAGAGCGCTTCGGGCGCGACATACATCAAGGTACCAACGAAGAAGCCGGCGCGGGTGAGGCGCTGATCGGGCGCGGCATCGGTGTCGGCGGCAATGCCGAAGTCGAGCAGTTTTACGTGGACCGTGGCCGGGTCATACATCACGTTTTCGGGCTTCAGGTCGCGATGCACCATGCCGGCGTCGTGAGCGGCTTGCACCGCGCCCGACAACTGTCGCATGATTTCAGCGACATCCTTGGGTGCCAATGGACCGTTTTTCTCGGCGTATTTTTCGAGGATTTCACCGCCGGCCCATTCAATGGCCAGGAAGTAACGTTCGCCGTCGGTCTGACCGAACTCGATGGTCCGAACGATGTTCGGGTGTTCAGCGCGTGCGCCAAATTGCGCCTCGCGCAGGAAGCGCGCGACGGCAGTCTTGTCGTGCCGCAGCTTGTCGCGCAGCACCTTCAGGGCAACGGTTCCGTGCTGTGGGTGCTCTGCGCGAAAAACGGTCGAGGTACCACCTTCTCCGACCTTCGCACGTACCGCATAACCAGCGAGCGTAGTCCCGACCAACGTCTCCATGGACACGGGGCGAACGTAACGCCGGTGCAGGCATACGTGCAAGCGTATTCTTGAGACCGGACCCAATAGTGGGGGAGGGCTGGTATCATGTGTTTATCCGGAGTAGCCCCCGCTGGCCAGGTTGGCCACTGCTTTCTTCTGCTTGGCTGGAGTTCCGCCTCTGATGCGCCTGACGCGCCTGGAATTGTTCCGATTGCCGTTGCTCGCGACCGTCGCGGTTCTGTCGGTCGCTTGTTCATCAAATACCCGGTCGGGGGCCCCCGGGGCACCGCCGAATCCTTCCAACGCACCCTTCATGTCAGGCCAGGCTCCTGACCTGAATCGGGTGTACCAGTCGATGGGGCTGATTTCCGCCGGTGGCCAAATGCCGTTCGTCGGAAGTCTGTCATTTTTGTCGTCGCCCTCGATCGACACCACGTTGGTGCTGCTGGCCGCCTCCTTGCCAGCGACGGCGCTCAACTTTCAGCGCATTAACGATCAGTATTCGTCGACCTACACCGTACGCATTGAATTGCGGAAAGGGTTGACGGTTGTACAGTCCTGGGATGCGCGCGAAACGGTGCTTGTACCCACCTTCAAGGAAACGCAACGCACCGATGAGAGCGTGATCTGGCAGCAGTATCTGCGCATTCCGCCGGGCGACTACAGCATGCTCGTTGGATTCAAAGACGCCAACTCAGTACGCGGCAGCGCGCAGGAAGTACCGATTGTTGTGCCCAGGCTCAACGCCGGGATGTTGAGCACACCAACGCCGGTGTACGAATCATTCGATCGTCACCGTCTTGATTCGTTGCCACGCATTTTGGCGCGCCCGCGCTCGTCCGTGAGTTTCACGACCGACACCGTTGTGCCGGTGTATGTGGAGTCAGGCGGCTTGAGCGGCCCGTCTACGGTTGCGGCATCCCTCGTCGCCGATGGGAACACGGTGGTGTGGCGTGATACCGCAACGTTTGATCCTAAAGGTGGTACCGTCGCAAGCAAAACGTTCAGTATTCCGGTGCGCAACATGGGCATTGGAATTGTGACCCTCAAAATGACGCGTGCCGGATCACTCGACACCACGAGTTCGAAACTGTACGTCTCGCTGGGTGAAGATCTGCCCATCGCATCATTCGAAGAAATGTTGCGCATGCTTCGCTACTTCGCGTTGACCGAGCAGCTACGTCCGTTACGCGACGCCAACGCCGCACAACGTCCGCAGGCGTGGGCCGATTTCCTCAAGGCGACGGATCCGATTCCAAACACGGCCGAAAACGAGGGATTGCGTGACTATTTCAACCGCATTCGGACAGCGAACGCGCGTTTTCGCGAGGATGCGGTGATTGGATGGACGTCAGATCGTGGCATTGCGTATGTCGGTTTGGGCGAACCCGACCAGATTTTTGATGGGCAGGCCGTTGACATGACAACAGGACGCCAGCGCCAGCAAATCTGGGAATACAATGGCGACACTCGCCTACGGTTGGTCTTTCTGGACAATGGTATGGGTCGCTACCGGTTGCCTTCGTCCGGAATGAGTGCTCTCGAGTCCGCAATTCGGCGACGCTTGCTGGCGCAGCAACTGAAGAAGTAGGCGACGGTACCGGCGTTCCTCGCGTCGCGCCGGCAAATTCGGCACAAGTGGCGCGTACCCATCGCCGTTGATGGAGTGGTTCTCTAAGTTGGTGGAGGCTGTTTTCCTGCCATCAACTTGGACGTCCGCATGAGTGATGTTGCACCAAAGGTTACGCTGCCAGCGGCACCGCGCCTTTTTCTCATTGATGGTTACGCGCTGATTTACCGCGCGTTTTTTGCGTTGCTCGCGCGCCCGCTGACCAACAAGAGTGGGGAAAACACCAGCGCCGCTTGGGGCATCGCCAACTTTCTGAAACGATTACTGGTCACGCATCAGCCCGAACTCATTGGCTGGGTGCACGACGCCGGTGCGTCATTTCGCGAGGAGTTGTACCCCGACTACAAAGCCACCCGCGAGAAACTCGGCGACGAACTGCAAGCGGATTTCGATCGCGGTCTTCATCGCATTACGCAACTGCTGGCGGCGTATCGCATGCCGGTGTTGTCGGTACCGGGATTCGAAGCGGACGATGTGATTGGCACACTCGCGAAGAAAGGCGTCGAAGCCGGTTATAACGTTGTGGTGGTGTCGGGCGACAAGGACTTTCAACAGCTCGTGCGTCCGGGCGTGTGGTTGTTGAATCCCGGGCGCGGTGGTCCGGCCAGTGTTGAGGAGAGTTGGGTTGGTGTAGAAAATGGTTCTGTGCGGCTAGGCGTCGCGCCGGAATTTGTCATCGATTACCTCGCATTGGTTGGCGACACGTCCGACAACGTGCCAGGCGTGAAAGGTATTGGCGAAAAGGGCGCGCAGGAATTGATCGGGCAGTTTGGTGCGCTCGAAAACATTATTGCGCACGCGGAAGAAATCACCAAGAAGCGCACGCGTGAAGCGCTCCTTTCACAACTCGACAACGCGAAACTTTCGAAGACGCTTGTCACCATCATGTGTGACGTGCCAATCGAACTGAATGTCGAAGCGCTCAAGGTGCAAACGCCCAACAATGACATGTTGCGCAGTTTGTTCGTCGAGTTGGAATTCAACACACTTGCGCGGAGCATTGCCGAAGAAGCGCCAAGTGTTGCGGTCAAGGCGCCGCTGAACGCAGCTGCGTCAGCGCAAGGCGACTTGTTGACGCAAGGCGACCTGTTGGCGCCCCCTGAGCCGAGCGATGCGGCGCACGCGGCCGCGTATGTCGACGCCGATGCCACGGTTGCGCCTACACATTCATTTGCCGCACCGACCGTTGAACTGAGCGAGTCGGGCGTGATGCGTTTGGTTGGTGTGCGCTATGAATCGATTGAGAGCGTTGAAGGGATGGCGCGCGTGATCGAACGTGCGCGCGCTGTACCACATATTGCCATTGATACGGAAACCATTTGCGAACCCGATGCACCACTGCAAATTGACGCGAATCGGGCCATTCTGGTGGGCCTTTCCATCGCTGTTGCGCCAGGTGAAGCGTATTACCTCCCGTTCAGGCATCGTCGTGACGATGGCGGCGGATTACTGACACTGTTGTCGGGCGAAACGGGAATTACGGGAAAACGATTGACGGCGGGCGTGCCAGAACCGGTAAACCTTCCGCCCATTCAAAGCGCGGAAATGGCGCCGCTCCGCGCGTTACTCGAAGATGCAGCAGTGAAGAAAGTGGCGCAGAACGCGAAGTACGATGCGTTGGTGTTGCGCGGCGCCGGCGTAATGTTGAATGGCCTGGATTTTGATACCATGCTCGCGAGTTACGTGCTCGACCCGGGTCGTCGTACACACGGACTCGATTTGCTCGCGCTGGAAATGTTGGGTCACACCATGACCAGTTACGAGCGTTTATGCGGCAAGGGAAAGTCGCAACTGCCGTTTGATGTCGTACCGGTGGACGCGGCGCGCGACTACTCGTGCGAGGATGTTGACATGACGATGCGTTTGCGCGCACTGCTGGAACCGCAGTTGGCTGAGCGTGGCGTGGCGCAGTTGATGTCGGAAATTGAAGTGCCGCTGGTGCACGTGTTGGCGACGATGGAGTGGGAAGGTATTGCAATCGACCCCGAATATTTCGCGTCGCTCAAAACACGTTTCCAAACGGAACGCGAAAAGGTGGAACAGGCCATTTATCTGGAAGCTGGATCGAAGTTCAACATCAATTCCAATCCGCAATTGCGAACGGTGCTGTTTGATCAGCTCAAGTTGCCGATCAAGAAAAAAACATCGACAGGCCCGAGTACCGATGCGAGTGTGTTGCAGGAACTCGCCGACGAAGGACACGTGTTGCCCGGCTTGCTCATGGAGTACCGTGAGCTGTTCAAGCTGGAAGGCACGTACATTGACGCGTTGCCCAGACTGGTGAATCCGCGCGACCAACGACTGCACACGTCGTATGCGCAGACCGTTGCTGCGACGGGTCGTTTGTCCAGTAACGATCCCAATCTGCAGAACATTCCCATTCGTCGTGAACTGGGCCGCGACATTCGTCGTGGATTTGTACCGCGTCCCGGCTGGCGTTTTTTGAGTGCCGACTATTCGCAGATTGAACTACGGTTGCTTGCGCATTTGTCGGACGATCCGGCGTTTGTGCAGGCGTTTCGTGCCGGCGGCGACATTCACAAGCAGACGGCCGCGGTCATTTTCGGTGTTGATCTCGCTGATGTCACAAGCGAGATGCGTGCGCGCGCAAAAACCATCAACTTCGCGACCATCTATGGGCAGGGAGCGCACGCACTGTCGCGGCAACTCAAGATCACCAACGCCGAAGCGAAGGCATTTATTGAAACGTATTTCGAACGGTTTGCCGGAGTGCGCAGTTTCCTTGAACGTTGTGTCGTCGTGGCGCGCGAGAAAGGATATGCGGAAACGTTATTCAATCGACGCCGGTACATCCCGGAGCTCAAGGAGCGCAACTTCAATATTCGTGCGTTCGGCGAGCGTGTTGCGGCGAACGCACCCATTCAGGGATCGGCGGCCGATCTCATCAAGATTGCCATGATTCGAATTGACAAGGTGTTGACCGAAGACCGTCTGCAGGCCCGCATGTTGCTGCAGGTGCACGATGAACTGGTGTTCGAGTTTCCGGCCGCCGAGGAAGCGCAGCTGACGGCGATTGTGAAACGGGAGATGGAGGGTGCCGCGCACCTGTCAGTCCCGCTCCTCGTGGAAACTGGCGTGGGCGACAACTGGCTCGACGCGAAGTCTTGAGGGCCGCGCGTAGGCGGCCTTGGTTATCACGTTTCTAACCGCCGGAAGCTTTCAACACCGGTCTCGCACTTTGCGGCATTTACCCGAAGACGCAAGAGATCTTGGATAACCCCGGTTCGCCGATGAATCTGCAAGCTATTGGTACGTAATGAGTTAAGCCGATGCTAATGTTGCGGCATCGCGGTTGCATTGATAGGAGGCAGAATCCGCAGCGTTCGGCTGCGCATACGGGGTTGTCGGCGCGACGCTGCCTACCTGTTCGTACTCCTAAGCGCCTCATGCCCATCTCACGAATCAAAGCTGGCTTCACGCTGATCGAACTCTTGATGGTCATGGTGGTCATCGGATTACTGGCAGCCATTGCCATTCCGAAGTTTGTGGAAACCAAGAGCCGCGCCTTTACGACGGCGCAGAAGAGTGATCTAAAAAATCTGATCACGCAGCAGGAGTCCTACTTCTTCAACAATCGTGCGTACTCCTTGAGCGCAAACGCTGTAGGCATTTCGCCTTCGAATGGCGTGACGCTCACGATTACGGAAGCGGGTGGCACTGGTTGGTCGGCCACGACCACGCACGCACAAACGGCGGTGCACTGCGCCGTGTTCTACGGAACGGCGGGGGTGGTCGCGCCGGCGGTGGTTCAGGGCGTGATCGGCTGCCAGTAGGTCCAACGCATGGGGCCACGCAGGACATCGCGTAGGCCCGCTACTCGCTCATTCGACTCGGCCTCGGGCCGTGGAGAGGGGAGCCGTAAACGCCGACTCGGTTTCGAGCCGGCGTTTTGGCGTTGGGGAGTTGCGACCACAACTGATTGGGTTAACGACGGAGACGGAGCGCGAGTGCCTCGCGGCTCAGTCGGCAGACTTCTTGCTTTTCAGTTTTCGTTTCTTCGTGGTCGGATAAAAGAACCCGAGGGGCTTTTCGTAGATCGTCGCGAAATCGCGGAGATCGAGCGGGTCCAATCGACGTTCCCCTAGTTCGCATTTGGACACAAACGAGACGGGTCGGCCGAGTACTTTTGCGACGGCAACTTGCGTGAGCCCCATCTCTACCCGCGCCTGTCGAATTCGACCGATCAAGTATTGATAGTCGGGTTCGTGAACTGCGCTCCGGCGGCGCTCTTTGGGCATGGGAGCATTTTGGAGCGCCCGCCAAAAATACCCATCTTAGGGAAGGCGCTGGCGATGCCCATTCGATGTGACGTCAAGCGGCGCTCGAGGCGCGGGCCAGACATCCGGCCCTTGGATCGCGACGGATTCATTGAGCACGAATACTCCTGATGCAAATGGCACCTTCCACCATATTGGCAGCATAACGGAAGAATATTGGAGGGTGCATCCCGGGGTTAAACATCGTCCAATGGTCCGATTTCAAATAACCACCATTGCCGCTACGCCGGACACACCGCAACATCCGCGAATGCCGGCCGAACCTGTCGCCACCGAACCTGTCGCCACCGACGTGCCGCTCCCCGCAATTGCGAGTGACCCCGACCTCGCGCGCCGCCAACAACGTCTGCGTGACCTGAATCGCACCTCGGGTGCGCGCGAGTTCCGGAAACGACGCGACGGCATGATTCACGCGATGGAGGGCGGACTCTGGTTGCATCGCCACGTTTGGGAGGGGCGACCGATGGTGCATCTCGTCTCGACCGACCGCGAACGATTGTTCGCGTATGGGCGCGCGCTGGGTATTCCGGAGTCACGCATCCAGTTCAAACCGCTCAAGGATCCGCGCACGGACATTCGGCGTGACGCATGGCATTGGGACTTGGGCGGGCCGGTGCTGCCGCCACAGGATGATCAATTACGGAAATAGACAGTCGATGCGCGACGGTGCACGGACGAACGGCACAACATCCCGCTCGACCGCGCGATACCCGCGTACCCAAGGCACGCTGGATTTGCTCAACAGGGCTGCGTCGGCCGGCGGAAGAGGTGACCTCAGGTGTCAACGTCATGGCGCTGCGCATTAACGCCGGTCGTTTCGACTCGTCCGACAACGGCGCTCCAGACACTGAGTGAATAACCCGCCGTTCCCAGCACGGAGTGTACTCATGCGTTCCGCTCAATTGATCGCGTATGCGGTCGTTGTCGCTCTTGCAACTCCAATCTTTGCTCAGCAGGCGGTGCCCATTCGCGCACTTGCGCCCGTTGACGCAAAGGCAACGCAGCAGTTCGGCAACATCTTCAGTGTGCGGCAGCTGCCCGGTGGCAAAATACTCGTGAATGATGGAGTTCGACGCCAACTCACGGTGTTGGACAACGAGCTCGCGAATCCGAGGATTGTCATCGATTCCGTTTCCGAGGGTGGACAGAGTTACGGACCACGCGCGACACCAACGATTCCATACCTCGGTGATTCGACGCTGTTTGTAGACGCCGTGTCGCAAGCACTCGTGCTGATTGATCCGGCGGGGAAAATCGTGCGCGTTATATCGGCGCCCAAACCTCAGGACATACGCCTGCTGGGGCGGAGCGCGAGTGGTGTCGATGCGAGGGGCAATTTGATCTACCGTGGCGATTTTCAGGAAGCGGCAAAAGGGATCGCTACCGGCCCCGAACAGGTGCCTCCAACATTTGCTGATACGGTGCCCGTCGTGCGCGCAAACTTTGAAACGCGCGTGATTGATACCATTGCAGCCATGAAGGCAAATCCACCATCGGTCGGCCAGGACAGCAAAACAGCCGATGGCAAACCTGCTTTCCGATTTCGACTGCATCCATTGCCCGTAATTGATGAGTGGGCGGTGTTATCCGACGGAGCGATCGCGATCGTACGCGGGCACGATTATCACGTTGATTTCATTCGCCCCGACGGCAAACGCGAATCAGCCGCAAAATTGCCATTCGATTTCAAGCGTCTCACCGACGAGGACAAACAGAAACTGGTGGATTCCGTGCGTGCATCGGAGATCTCACGTCGACAGACGGCGCGTCTCGTTCCAGGATCGAATGCGTCCAGCACGGAATCAGGCGTGCGCAGAGGGCCACAGGTCGCTCCTGTCATTCTCTACGACATTGTACCGCTCAAGGAGATCCCGGATTATTACCCACCAATTCGAACGGGTGCGGTAAAGGCAGATGCGGACGGGAATATGTGGATCCTGCCAACCACATCGGCGCAATCAGCCGTCGGTGAATTGATTTACGACGTCGTGAACAATCGGGGTGTGATGATCGAACGCGTGCGGTTACCCGTCGGCCGCTCCATTGCTGGATTTGGTCGCGGGGGAATCGTATATTTGATGTCGAAAGGCAACGACAACTTGTGGATACTCGAACGCACGACAGTTCTGAGACGAAAATGATTCGCTCAATTTTCGCGGCAACCGCTCTCGCGCCGTCGCTCTTGTTTGCGCAGCCGGTCATTCCCATTCGTGAACTGCTGCCGCCCGACGCGACTGCAGCGGATCGCTTCGGCAATATTTTCAACGTGCGACAAATCGCGAACGGTCGCGTGCTGGTGAACGACGGAGCACGTCATCAACTCTCCCTACTCGATGCCAAACTGGCCAATCGCGCAATCGTGCTCGATTCGCTTTCGGAGGGCGGACAGTTCTACGGCACGTATCGAACGCCACTCATTCCGTATCTCGGCGATTCAACATTTTTTCCGGATATGGCGTCGAAAACACTGTTGCTCATCGATGGCGCGGGCAAAGTGGCGCGGGCGGTCGCCGCGCCGAAAGCGCGCGACCTCCCAATTTATCTGTTCCGTTCTCAGAGCGGCGTGGATGTACGCGGAAATCTGATCTACCGAGCGCAATACGCGCGCGAAAACCAGATTGGCGAATATCTTGACGTGATACCTCAGTTTTCCGATTCCGAACCACTGGTTCGCGCAAATTTTGAAACGCGCACGGTTGATACCATCGCATCGGTAAAAATCGAACCATTCAATGGCTACACCGCCAGCAAAGACAGCGCCGGAAATATTATGACAGACGCCGCAGGTCGGCGTATTCCGACCATCACCAGCAAACCGCTGAACACAATCGATGAATGGTCGGCACTGTCCGACGGTTCTATCGCGATCGTTCGAGGGCACGACTATCACGTCGACATCATTCAACCAGACGGCAAGAAAATTTCGGCGCCCAAGTTGCCGTTCGATTTTCGCCGACTGACCGACGAAGACAAACAGCAACTGCTCGACTCGGCGAAAGCCGCAGAATCGAAACGTCGAAGAGAAGTTGCGGCCGAACCAATTCGACCGAGAAACATCGGGGGCGGTCGCGGCGCGGCGACAGGTGGTGGTGGTGGTGGTCTGCCACCGGTAGTTCCGTTTTATGAATATCAACCCGCTTCACAAATGCCCGACTACTATCCGCCAATTCGCGTCGGCGCAACCAAGCCCGACGCCGACGGCCATCTCTGGATTCTGCCCACGACGTCGGCGCGCTCGCTCAAAGGAGAACTCGTGTACGACGTCGTGAACAATCGCGGCGCAATGATCGAACGCGTACGAATGCCCGTCGGTCGTTCGGTCGCTGGTTTTGGTCGCGGCGGAATTGTGTACCTGATGTCGCAAGGCAGCGACAAGCAGTGGATTCTTGAGCGCACGCATATCGCAAATCGCAACTGACGAGCGAGACTGGCAAGCACGGGAGGCGGATTGGAATTTTCTGAACCGCCGGGACGCGAAGCAGTTCACGTCCTCGCATTTGTAGCCGAGCTACTGTGAACTTGCCTCAATAACTCCAGCCTGCCGGCGCAACCAATCCGCCTCGGCTAACAGCTCTTCACGTAACGCGGGCTGGTCGCGAAAACGAAGATACGTGCGCATCCGCTGCGTACGTCGCTCCACACGGTCACCGTAACGCAAGTCGCTGCTAGCCGACGGGATAAGCGTCGCCAAAAATACAATCGCCCACTTCGCACCAACGATGGCCCACACAAAGGCGGTTTGCAGAGCATAGGAAGCGAGTACGAGTCCCAGTCCAATTACAATCGTGTTCATTGCCGGTTCGTCGCGATTGTGCGAGTTGCGCACCGCCAGCGTTCGCGCAATACGAAGCGGCACGTAATGCGTCAAACGGCCCCACCATGAAATTGGTGTGAGAAATGCGGCCAACAACGATTCTCGTACGGCAAAGCGCGCTCCCGGTGTTGCGCCTACATCAATCAACAAATCGGCCAAGACAATATGCTCCGCACGCAAACGCATCCTGAACGCTTCGAGCCGCGATTCAAACGCGACCACCGCTCCGCGAAATTCAGCGGTGGCATCGCCCGCCAATCGCTGACGCACACGTTCGGCGCGACGTGAAATGGCGAGCACCGCACTGAGTGGCGGCCCACCATCACCCAGATCGGTTACGGGCTCAATCAACGCAGCGATGGTTTCGCCGATTACCTGGATACGCGCCGCGTCTTCTGGCGTTTCGAAATTGAGCGTGACCGCTGCGAGCCGCTTTCCGATGAGCCCAGTGAGTGTTTCGACCGACTGCGCGCCAAGTGCGAACGAATCGACGTCAATAGGTTCGCCAATCTGCACCAGCACACGCGAGCGTGGCTCTTCTTTTCGTTCAAACAGCAGACCAACAGGAATGATTTGAATGCCGCGCACATTCAGTGAGTCGCGTGCTTGCAACGCCATGCGCGCGAGCCCGGTGCGTAGCGGCGCGAGGTGCGGAGCGTCGTGACTGATACCTTCCGGAAACACAACAATTGCTTTGCCTTCTGCCATCGCCGCACTGACCGCGCGAAACGAATCGGCGTTGCGCGCCGGATCGATTGCCTGCGCAGCAGCTTTTGCTGACGTGTTGTCCAAAGACGCGTCACTGTGAACTTTCGTATTTCCACTCGCGCCCGGTGTCACGCTGTGGTTGACACCACTATCACCCGTTGCTTTGATCGCCGTCTCTTTCGCCATGTCGGCCGCGCGTTTAAGTGGCACGACTCCAACCGCATGCAGAAACGCCGACAGGACGGGATTCGCAAAGATTGTGGATTTCGCTGTGAATCCAACGCGCCGCGGCACAACGGTGGCGACGACCAACGCATCGACCATCGCGTTCGGATGATTGACGGCGAAAAATACCGGTCCCGTTGTCGGAACTTTGCTGCGCCCTGCCACCGAAACGGATCGGTAGTACCAGCGGAGCGCGATGCTGGCTACTGGTCGGAATATTTCATACAACATGCAAACCCCCCACAAGATGCGAGCGCTGGCAATTCCCCAACCGGTTTCGTCTTGGCCGATGACAGCGCAACATCACGCCGAGACCGTACGTGCATCCGCTCCGCGCGCGGCCTGCTCTCCTTCCGCAACATTGACAGCGGCAAGAATGGCTCCGCCCACAACGAAGAACGCGATCACCGAAAGAATTGCGATGCGGCTCGATCCGAATTGCCCAAGCGCCAATCCGAACAGCAGTGGCCCGAGAATTCCGCCGAACTTTTCAAAAACGGAATAGAATCCGAAAAACTCGCCACTCTTGTGTTTGGGAATCATGCGGGCAAACAGTGAACGACTGAGCGCTTGTGTGCCACCCTGCACCAATCCAACCAACAGTGCCAGAACGTAGAATTGGTTGGTCGTTTTCATGTTGTACGCAAAGATGCAGATGCCGGTGTACACCACGAGCCCCAGGAAAATCGAACGTTTGGTGCCCAGCACGCCGGCCAGCGCCCCAAATGCAAAGGCAAATGGAATGCCGATGAACTGCACGAGGAGAATTGCTTTGATCAGGTCACTTTGCTGGATGCCGATTTCTGTGCCGTACACACTGGCCATCTTGATGATGGTCTGAATGCCGTCGTTGTAAATGGTGAAAGCGAGCATCGCGAGAAACGCCTGCTTGTAGCCGCGCAATTCGCGAACGGTCTCCCCCAATCGCGTGAACGCCGTAATGATCGATGTTCCGAACGATGCATTCACAAGAGATTCGTCTAATTCCACGACTCGTTTTGGTTCTCCTACTTTGCGAAGCACCGGGATGGCGAATACCGCCCACCAAATTGCAACGGAAACGAAGGCGAGTCGCGCCGGCAGCGTGGCCTGGCTTGACGACAACCCTTCGCCCGACGGCAGGCCAAACATCCCGGGATTCTGAATCCAGGCGAGGTTGAGCGCGAGCAGGATGCCACCACCGACGTATCCAAGCGCGTAACCGGCCGTCGATACGCGGTCCATTTCGTCTTCGCTCGCGATGTGGGGTAACAACGCTTCGTAAAAGGTCATGCTGCCCGTCGCGCCCGCGAGCGAGAGGATGTACACGACTGCGGCGTACAGAATTTGCCCCTTCGCAATAAAGAACATCGCGGCGGTTGAGCTCACGCCTAGCAACAGGAAGCCGATCAGGAATTTCTTCTTGGCCGCTTTGAAGTCGGCCAACGCACCAAGGATTGGAGCCAGAATGGCAATCAGCACGGCGCCAATCGTATTGGCGTTGGCCCACCAGAGCGCACCACCGGAGCCCGCAAGATTTCCGCCTGCAACTTTCACGAAGAAGATCGGAAACACGGCCGTCGCGATCGTAGTCTGCATGGCCGAGATGCCAAAGTCGTACATGGCCCACGCACGCAGTTCCGGGCGGTGCAACCCCAGCGCGTTCAACACTCCGCCAGATTTCTCTTTTGTTGGTGGAGCGGTGCCGCTTTCTGGCATAAGTGTCTCGTGAAAGGATGCGGACGTGGGCAGATTACGATCTGTGTCTACCCATCGAATGTCCAGCCGAGTCGTCGGTATCG
>JBDUBA010000034.1:0-20662 GCA_040004335.1 Gemmatimonas sp. | reverse complement strand
GCAGGTCGCATTACGCAGGTCGCATTACGCAGGTCGCATTACGCAGGTCGCATTAGCCAGGTCGAACTACGCTCGTCGCTGGCTCACCATTTGGTCACGTTCATCAGCGAAAATGCACGATCCTGACAACGAAGATTCTCGCAATTTCAGTGTGCGCCGAGCAACAGTTACCGACGCGGGCGTAATTGCGCATCAACGTGCCAGCATGTTTCAGGGCATGGGGACACTTCCCAGTGAAAGGGCACCGGCACTGTGCGAGATGACCATTGCCTATCTCAAGCACGCGCTTCCGTCCGGAGAATATCTGGCCTGGCTGGCGTTTGACGTATCCGCGCCAGAAACCATTGTTGCGGGCGCGGGGTTGTTGCTGCGTCAGATTCAGCCATTTCCCATTATGCAAGGACCGTTGACCGGCAGACTGGCCTCGGGCAAACAGGGACTCGTCATGAACGTTTTCGTGGAACCTGCATGGCGCCGCCGCGGCCTGGCCAACATGTTGATGCAACAGGTGATGGCGGTTGCGACGTCAGAAGGTGTGGAGAGTTTGGTGCTCAACGCCTCGAAGGAAGGTCGTATGCTCTACGAACAACTTGGTTTTATCGCGACAAACGAAATGTGGTTGATACCAACCTGAACTCACTGGCGGAGCGTGCGTGAACACTGCAGCGACTGCGTGGTTGCCCTGGGCATTGCTGTCGGCGGTATTTGCCGCGATGACGGCCATTCTCGCGAAGATCGGAATTGCGAACGTTGATAGTGATCTGGCAACGCTGCTGCGCACATTCGTGGTAGTGATTGCGCTGGGTACGTTGGTCGTTTTCACCGGTAAGTGGCAGAATCCGGCGCAGCTCTCGGGCAAGAGTTTGCTGTTCCTCACTTTATCGGGGCTGGCGACGGGTGCTTCCTGGTTCTGCTATTTTCGCGCGCTCAAGATTGGCGATGCGTCGCGCGTGGCACCGGTGGACAAATTGAGCGTAGTGCTGGTGGCGCTGTTTGCGGTCGCGTTTCTTGGCGAACGACCGTCGCTCCGCGAGTGGTTTGGCATCGCGCTGGTTGGCTCCGGCGCGTTGTTGCTCAGTCTCAAGCGGTAGCAGGCGTGCAATCATTCGTCGGTGACCGGCGCACTTTCCCGCATTCTATCCTGGTGACTACCGTGTTCGTTCGATGAAGAACCCAAAGAAGATTATCTTCGGCGTTATCGTGCTGGTTGCGATGGTGATGGCGACCTGCTTCGGAAACACGTTGTGGGGGCAGAATCCGCTTGATTCTCTGCGCAAGGCGTCGCCAGGACTCGCGAAATTTGTGCCGGCAGTTCCAACACCGGCCAGTTTCGTCGCGGATGTGCCGAATGTGTTGGCGGCTGCCTCGCACGAGTTGGTTGACGCGCGAATACGTGAAGCGCAGGCGGCGCATTTGGGTGACATTGGTGCAGCAATCCTCCCGTCGATTGGCGACTATGCACCGTCGAACGTGGCACTCGCGATTTATCGCACATGGCGGATTGGGCGCATTGCCGATATCGGCGACAAACAGCGCGATCTTGGCATTCTGATTCTGCTGGTGCCGAAGGAACTCTCGCCCACCCAGAAGGGTGAATGTTTCATTCTCTCGGGGCGCGGAATTGAAGGCATTATTACCGATGCGACTGCTGCTGCGATTTGTCGCAACGGAATTGTTCCACACATGAAAGAGCGTGACTACGCGTCGGCGTTGCTGGCCGGTATCGACTCGATCACAACGCGTGTTGCAAAAGATCTCGGACTCGCGCCGTTGAGTGGCGCGGAGGCACCGGACACTGGAACCGCAATTCCGCTGACATTGACGAGTTCGGACGCCGTTTCACCGCAGGGCCCGACAAGTAATCCCTGGATCACGACCGGAATGGTGCTGGGTGGGCTCGGCATTTTCGGAGCCGGGCTTCGCGGCGTGTTTTACGTGCGGCGTCACCGCAAACGGAAGTGTCCGAAGTGTGGCAATGAGATGCACCGACTCACGGAGACTGTCGACGACGAGTTTCTATCCGCGTCGCAGCTAGTTGAGGAGAAGATTGGCAGCATCGATTACGATGTTTGGCAATGCACGTGTGGGGAAACTTTGCTGCCAATCGCATACAAGCAGCTCTTATCCGATTATAGCGTCTGTCCGGAGTGTCACGTGCGCGCGCAGAAAACCACGCGTCGAACCATTCGTGCTGCGACAACGTCGTCAACTGGAGTAGCCGAGAACACGTTTCATTGTGAGGCGTGCAACAGGACACGGAAGCAGCGCATTGTGTTGAGCAAGATATCGAGCAGTTCGTCTTCGGACGGTGGGTCGTCGAGTTCGGGCGGTGGCTCGAGTTTTGGTGGTTCTGGCAGTAGCAGCGGCGGCGGTGGTGGGTCGAGTTACTGAGGAAGGGAGAACTGCGACTACGCTATTGAACGGGCTTCGATGGGCACTCTCGTACGTCGGCAGGCATTCTTGTATCGTCGGCAGGGATTCTCGCAACGTCAACGGGTTTCACGCGGAGGCGCGGAGAAAAACTACAAGGCGCGGAGAACTGCGAACTGCTTTTGAAAATGTTCAAAAGCTGTTGCAGTTCTCCGCGCCTCGTTTTTCAACTCCGCGCCCCCGCGTGAAACCTGTTCGCACTGGCATCAAAGCTCTGAATCAACCGCCGCTACCACCGTCGTGGATTAATTCAACACCGACGTCCGCGGCATGAGATTCTCAATGAAGAACTCCATCATGCGACCGTTGTCGATCCCGGAGTGTCCCTTATCCGGACCCACCTGCACGTCAAAACTTTTGCCCGCGCGCTGCAGTGCTGTGATCAGTTGCATCATGTTGTTCGGATGCACGTTGTTGTCAGCCGTTCCGTAATACAACATCAAGCGGCCCTTCAGGTTTGGCGCATACGTCATTGCCGAACCCGCATCGTAACCCGCTTTGTTTTCCTGCGGAATCCACATGTATCGCTCAGTGTAAATCGTGTCGTAGTGGCGCCAGTCAGTTACCGGCGACGACGCCGATGCGGCCGCGAATACTTCCGGATGCCGCAACAACAACATCGCGGACGAATACCCGCCATACGATGTGCCGTACACACCCACGTGCGCCTTGTCGACATACGGCCGGCTCCACAACGACTTGATGCCTTCGGCCATGTCATCCATTTCGACCTGGCCCAGTTTTTCGTAAATCGCGTCGAGCGTTCGTTTGCCCATGCCAGGCGCCGCGCGTGACTCGAGATTCACAATCAAAAATCCGTATTCCGCTGTTGCACTGGGCGTGGCAAAACTCTCGGTAGGCGTATTGCTGCCCGACGCGGGACCGCCGTACACCGGCATGAGAATTGGATACTTCTTGCTTGGGTCGAAGTTCGACGGGAATGCAATCGTGCCATGCAGCGTGGTTTTGCCGTCCGCCGCGAGGAACGTGAACATCTCCACTTTCTTGAGCTTGAGGTCGTTGAACTTCGTCAGATCGCTGGTTGCGAGATCGGCGACCACTTTGCCCATGCCATCGATGAGACGGCTCGTTGGTGCAACGTCGTGCGTCTGCGCAACATCAACGAAATATTTTCCATCGGGCGACAACGACACAGCGTGATTGAAAGCCGGATCGGTAAGCCGTTTGTCGCCTTTGCCGTCCAATCCAACGCGGTGCAGCTGCATTTTCAATTGACTTTCGCCATCACGCGCAGTGTACCACATGGTGTTCGTCGCTTCGTCAATCCTGACGACATTTGCAACTTCAGCGCCAAGCGTCGTAATCGGGTTGATCAATTTCCCCGTCATATCGTACAGGTAGAAATTGCGGAACCCAGTGCGTTCCGAACTCCACACAAATCGCTTCTGATCCTTGAGATACTGAATGAACGGGCGATTCTCCGTCCAGCTGGGCAACCACTCTTCGCGCACAATCACGCGACACGTCCCCGTGTCGGGACTGCAGGCGGTGAATTCCATGATGTTCTGGCGACGGTTGGTGCGATTGAACGTGATCTCTTGACCGTCGGGCGTCCAACCCACTTTGTACACGTAGTGGCCGATCACCGAATTGTCGAGCGGCTTGCCGTCGCGCACGTCCATCTTTACCGACTGTTTCGTAGCCACGTTGTAAACGAATAAATCAACCGCTGGATTCACGACGCCCGACTTCGGATATGCTTCCGTATCAATCGAGCTTTGAATTTTCGTTTGATCGAGCTCCAGGAAATAATCGGGCACTCCGCTTTCGTCGAAGCGATAGTACCCCAGGTATTTGTTGTTGGGTGCCCACCAGAACGCGGTGGTTTGCGAAAGTTCTTCGCCGTACACCCAGCTGGCAGTTCCGTACTTGATGCGTTTTTCAATGCTGCCGTCGCTGGTGATGCGTTGCTCGTTCGAACCGTTGGCACTCGCAACAAACATGTTGCGATCGCGATAAAGCGCTTTCATCGTGCTGTCCGGCGACAACGCACTCTCGAACTGCCGACCCCGCTCGGGAGCGCCACCGCCACCGCCGCCGCCTCGGCCGCCAAATCCGCGACCACCGGCGCCAGCGGGTGCGTCTCCGGCAGGCGAGACCTTTTTGGTGGCGACGTCAAACCGATTGCGTTTACCGTCGGTCGTGTAGTCGAACGACTTGCTGTCGGGGCTCCAGACCGCGCTAATCGCGCCAGACTTGACCGCCGCGCCTCCCTGCAGAGCGGCCTGCATCTTCGTGAACTGATCGTAACCTGGCATCGTCTTGAGGCGATCCTGTGCCTGTGAGACAGCGGGAATGGCCAGGAGCAGCGTAGCGCAGGCGGGCAGATGCGCGGCGAACGTTCGCGTGCGAAATGACATTGTGGTCGTGGAGTGCGGTCCGAGTGATTTGGACGGTGGGCTTGGGGCCTGGGCAATTGCGCCCGCGTCGGCAGATCGTCCGTAAAGATAGGCGAGCGATAACACGCGCAGAGAGGCCAGTGTTAGGTTGGACACGGCGGGTCCCTGAGCGCTGCATCTTCATCAAAGCATGACAAAACCTACTCCACTTCGCGTTGGTCTGCTGCTCGATAGTTACGTCGTGCCGGCCTGGCTTGCGGCACTCTTGCGGGATATTCAGTCCGACGCGTGTGCGGAAATCGCGCTGGTGGTTCTGCACGACGCGCGAACGGACGGAGCGGCTGCGTCGGCGCCCCCTCGACCGGGTATCGTGGGCAAAATTTCACGCCTGCTGTCGGGTAAAACGCAGGTCAATAAATACCTGTATCAGAAATATTCGGAGTGGGATCAACGGCGCGTGACGCTCAATCCCGATCCGCACCCCGACGTGGATATGACCGCTGAGTTGCGCGGTGTTGAGTCCATGAGCGTCGTACCGATTACCGATCGATTCATTCACCGTTTTCACGACGCGGATGTTGCGCGCATTCGCTCGGCTCATCTGGATGTGTTGCTGCGGTTTGGATTCAACATCATCAAAGGCCCCATTCTCGAGTCGGCGAAATATGGCGTGTGGTCGTTTCATCATGGCGACAATCAACAGATTCGCGGCGGCCCTGCCTATTTCTGGGAACTGTATTTCGATCAGCCACTGAGCGGGATCGTGCTGCAAGTGCTGAGCGAAAAACTCGATGCGGGACGCATTCTCTATCGGTCGTATGCCAGCACCGAGCGCGGCTCGTCCATGCGATTGAACGGAGCCAGTTCTTTCTGGAAAGGATCATCATTTGTCATTCGCCGCCTTCGTCAGCTGCACACGCACGGCTGGGAGTGGATGCAAAAAGAACTGCCCACGTTCAAGGAAGACCCCAAGCAGCAGGGAAAGATCTTTCGTTTGCCAACCAACGGAAAAATGGTGCGGTTTGCCGCGAAATCCGTGTGGCGCAATCTGCAAAAACGTCGCCGAAACTTCGGCAAAATGGAACAATGGTTTGTGGCGTTTCGCAAGCGTGGCGCGAGCTCGTACACCCCCGTTGCGTCACCACGCGACCACTACTACGCCGATCCATTTCTGATCGAACGCGATGGGCGCACCTTTTTGTTTTTCGAAGACTTTCTGTTCAAGACAAACCGAGGCGTTCTCGCCGTTGCCGAACTGAAAGCCGATGGCGCGGTTTCACCGGCCACCACAGTCCTGGACCTGCCGTACCACCTGTCGTATCCCTTTGTGTTTGAGCACGACGAGTCGATGTACATGATTCCGGAGAGTGCATCCAACCGCAGCGTCGATCTGTATCGGGCCCAACAGTTTCCGGACAAATGGGAACAGGTGAAAACGCTGCAATCCGACGTGCGCGCATATGACGTAACGCTGCATGTTCAGGACGGCGTGTATTGGTTTTTCGCGAACATGGTCGAGCGCGGTACGGCCAGCTCCGACGAGCTCTTTCTGTTTTCGGCCAATTCGTTGACGGGTGAGTGGACGCCTCATCCCATGAATCCCATCGTATCCGATGTCAGGCGTTCGCGGCCGGCCGGCAAGCTCTTCAAACGCGATGGCAAACTGATGCGGCCAAGTCAGGATTGCTCTTTGTCGTACGGCGGTGCTATTCAGTTGAATGAAGTGCTCGTCCTCAGCAAAACGCATTACGAAGAGCGCCCGGTGTCGCGTATCGATCCCGACTGGGCACCTGAGCTGGTGGGCACGCACACGATCAATTCGAGTGAACACTTCGAAACGATTGATGGGCGACGGCTGGTGCCGGCATCTGCGGTGTTGAATCGGTGATCACGCCGTTCTGACGGCCGGATGACGCGGCGCGCGCAAACGTTCGCGGTTCGTTGGTCAGTTGGTCCATCCTCTGAAAACCAATGCCGAGCCTGCGCGACACCCCCTACGCCGAAGTACCCGAACCGACGCAGGGTCTTCGCGCCCGCTGGTTTGGGCAACCAACCCTAACCTCCGACAGTTCCGCAGACGCACACGTGCTGGCGCTCGGGAAGCCACTCGCACTACTGGCGTATCTCGATTGTGCATTCCGAAAAGCCGCGTCGCGCGAATCGCTCATCGCGCTCTTGTGGTCCGATGACGCGGATGCGCGCGGCCGCCAGAATCTCCGGCAGACACTGTTTTACATCAAGCAACGACTGGGTCGGGACGTCATCGAAAGCGACGGCGATCGGTTGTCACTGACGGTCGACTTTGCGTCTGATCGCGCCACATTTGAACGGGCCATTGAACAGCAACACTGGAGCGAAGCGGTTGCAGCGTATGCTGGGCCGTTCCTGGTGGGATTCGCGGCGCCTGGATCGAGCGGAATGGAACAATGGATTGCCGCAGAACGCACGCGATTGCAGCGTCTGTTTCTTGGAGCGGCCGACGCGTTGGCCAAAGAATTGCTTTCAACAGGACGTGCCCGCGAGGCGGTCGCGGTGGCGCGGCGCGCGCGCGACGAAATGCGTGGCGATCAGGCCGCGTGGCGCATTCTGCTCGAAGCGCAGATCAGCGCGCAGGACTACCTGTCTGCACTCGCCGAGGCAAACGCGCTGGAAGAACAAATCGCCAATGACGGCGACGAACTCGAACCCGCCACCAAGTCGCTGATCAAAACGGCGAAAGCGCGGAATGGCACGCAAGCGAACGGCAACAGCCATGGCGAACACGTCCACCCAATTGAAGCGGTGTCGGCGACGCTGGCTCGTGACCTGATTGCGCGTGAGCATGAATTCTCAACGATCATTGACGGTTGGGACAGTGTGCGCAACGATCGTGGCGGGCAGTGGATTCATCTCGAAGCGCCGGCGGGAATGGGAAAGTCGCGGCTGCTCTCGGACATTGCGGCCAGACTGCGCGCGTTGCGCGGTGGCGTCATTGAAGTGCGGGCGTCGCCCGGCGAACGCGACGTCAGCTGCGCGTTTGCCGCGCACGTTGCGGCGGCGCTGGCCTCGCGCCGAGGTGCACGCGGAATATCGGAAGAAAGCGCGAGTGTGATTGTCGGGTTGGCACCGACCGCCTCAACCCACTTGCGAGCAAACACCAGCGACACGGCCGTTGGTAACGATGCCATGCGTCGGCGCGCGCTGGCGATTGGTGAGTTGCTGCAGTGTGTGGCGCAAGAGAATTCCATTGCGCTGTTGCTTGACGATTTGCACTGGGCGGACGCCGAGTCGCGCGTGGTGTTGGATGCGGTGTTCCCGAAGGCGCGCGACGCGGGGCTACTGCTGTTAACCGCCGGTCGGTCGTTGGGCGCACACGATTTTGCTTCGGCACCTGACGTGTCGATGCGACTGCGTGGGTTTGACGCGCCGGAGATTGCGCAGTTACTCACGGATGCCGCCGTTTTGCCCGATGCACCCTGGACGACGGGATTGGTCGAGCGACTCTTGCTCACGACGGGCGGATCACCGTTGCTGGTAATTGAAAGTGTGCAGCGCGCGATGGATGCCGGTGTGCTGCGAATGATTGATCAGCAATGGACGTGCAGCGACCCCCTCGCACTCGAGCGCCTGCTTGAACAAGGATCCGCTATTCGATTTCGCGTGAAGCAACTGGATGCCGATGCGAATTTTCTCCTGGTCGCGCTCGCACTGGCGGGTCTTCCGACTGGCGAAGACGTGTTGGGGCGGATCGGCGAACGGCGTTTGCAGGCGGCTGGATTGATTGCCGAATCCAGTCCGATGACGTCGTCCACGAGCGATGCGAAACCCGTGTTGGTCATTCTTGAGCAGCGTGGAATGTTGCGGCGTCGCGGAGCGGCGTGGGATGTCGCACACGATGAAATCGCCGAAGCCGCAGTGGCGCTGGCCGATGCCGCGATGTTGCAGCGCGCGCACGAATCGACGGCGTGGGCGTTGCTGGCGAACGGCGATCGTTCACCGGAGGTCTTGGTGCGCGCCCTGCGTCATTTGGTGAGCGCATCGGTGTCGGTGCCATCGTGGTTGGTGCGGCGTGTCGTGGTGAGTGCACGTCATCGTGGAGACGAACGCGCGTTGCCGGCCGTTGTAACCGATGTGCTGCGCGGTGTGGGCGGGCCCACTGAAGTCGCGGCCGTTGTGCAAGCGGCGCCGTGGCGGTTGCGCGCCGATCGCTCGATGCGAGCCATTGCCGTTGCGGCGCTGTTGTTGGCGGCCGTTGGAGTTGGAGCGTTCGCGAACCGATGGTTCGCGGCACGGCCAGCCCTCTCATCCAATGTTCCTGCTACAACGGTGTTGTTGAGTCTCGATTCTGACACGACGCAATTGTATGAAATCAAACTGTCGGGTATCGATTGGAACACGGAACAACCACTGCAAGCGGTGCCGGTTGCACGCGGCTCGGTTCCCATTGCACCGTGGCGACTGCCGTCCGTTTCGCAGAGTGGACGCAATCCGGAAGGGAAATGGTTGATGCGACAGGACTCGGGCGCCAATCTGGAAGTGGCGATTGTTGGAGACGATGGAAAATCAACGCCCATCGCGCCGGATCCAGCCGATGATGTGCAACCGATGTGGTCAAGCGACAATCAGTCGGTGCTGTTTGGAAGTCGTCGCTGGGATCTCACGGATGATCACGCCGAAATTGCGTACTGGGACGCGAAGACCCGGGACGTAACGCGGTTGACGAATTCGCCATACAATAAGTTCATGGGAACGCTCAGCCCCGACGGATTTGCGTTCGTTTACACGGAAGATGGAGCAACACCGCAGGGTATTCGTATTTGTTGGCGCAACGTCCCCGGCTACAGCGCGCAATCCGGTTGCATGCGTCCCGAACACGACCGACTCTCGTCCACATCTTCGCCGGTGTGGCTGGATGCGAACAGCGTGATCGTGCAGTTGCTGCGACTCAACGACGACAACGTTGAACAACGCGTGTTGGCGCGCATGAATTTGACAACTGGACAAACACGGGATCTGGTCACCGATGGCGTGGAGTATTTTGTCTCGGCCAATGGCCAATGGATTTTGTCCCGGCACAGCGGCGAAAATGGTTCGACCGTTATCCGCGTTCGACCAACGCTTCGGAGAGACCAAACGCGCGACATCGTGTTGAAATCTGGCGGGCGACCGGCGCAAGTGCGGTTCGCTGCGTTTCAGAATCGACGGGATGAGATGGATCGAAACGCGCCATTCCAGTTTGCCGACACATCGATTCACGTTTCCATCGACGCGACTGATTCCGACTTTCTGAAGTCGGTCAAGTCGTCTTCACTGCTCGCGAAGTTGACGTCAAGCGACACCACCATTTTCGCAATTGATTCCGCGCGCCGCATTCATCCGCGTACCACCGGACGAGCGTGGCTCGTGGCGTCACTGGGCAGCACCGTTGATAGTGTCTGGGTCGTTGTGGATCCCCCTCGCACCAGTCGGGAAGTAATCAGCGAAGACTGGAGCATGCCACTCCAAACACGTTGGGTGGCGCATGGTCTACCGGTGCCCACCATCGTTAAACAACGTGACCGAACATTTGCTCTCGCTCCCAACGGCGACGGCGATTATCACAGTGCGGTGACCAGTATTGTTACGCTTGATGCAAAAGGTGGCGCTGGGGTTGAGATTGAAGTTGAAACACCAATCGACGCAACCAAGTGGCAGGGCATCGGTCTCGCGCTGGATGCTGGTCTGACCGACGCACGTGTGCGAAGTTGGCCCGCCGGAATGGACGCGTTGCCGGATGCATTCACTTCCCCGGTGAATCTGTCCTGCCTCGTCGGTTATCCGGCACGCGAAGGAAGTAGCGGTGTTGATCGCCTGATCTACTCGGCTGGAATGTCATCGCAAATTTCGGGCGTCACCGGCGAACTGAAATCCGGCAAACCCTACACGATTCGTATTCAGATCTTCGACGACGGCTCGTGTCAGGTCGCCATCAATGGAAAAGCCATGGCACGTCAACTCGGACGCGTGCCGACCGATGGGAAATTTCGCATCTGGATATCGGGAGCGTCGGTCGGAACAAACGTACGGGTTCGTCGCGTGACCGCGTGGGAAGGCGTCAAACATGATGTGGAGTGGCCCAAGTCCTAACGCGCGCCGCCCGGATTGGCGTATCTTTGGGGGCTGCCCACGCAGACTCGCGCCCACTCCGGAGACTCTTTCAATGCGCCCCACCCCCGCCGTCACACGCTGGCCACTCGCCGCCGCGCTGACATTACTTGCACCGTTCGCCGCACTTCGCGCACAGAACGCCGCTGCAATCCAGCCTGCCGCTTCAACGGCGTCCAATCCCGAGCCGAAAATGTCCGGCGGGAAGAAAGTGCTTTCATTGGGCGACTACGGACGCTGGTCGCGAGTCGGTTCCACATCACTGTCCGATGACGGTGTTTGGATGTCGTACGCATACACGCCAAACGAAGGCGACGGCACGTTGTACATCCGAAATCTCGACAACGACAAACTCTACACGATTCCGGTTGGATCACAGCCGCAATTCTCCGACGATTCAAAATGGGCGGCGTATTACGTCAGTCCTCCCGCAGCTGCCGGTCGTGGCGGACGTGCCGGCGGAGCCGGTGGTGGGCGCGGTGCAACACCACCAGCGGCGACTCCACCTGCGGTAACGCCGCCACAAGGAGGACGGGCTGGTGCAGGCGGTGCTGCTCCCACGCGCCGATTTGAACTGCTGAATCTCGCAACCGGCGAAAAAACGCCGATGACAAACGTGCAATCGTTTCGATTCTCGTCAGATTCACGTTGGGTGCTCGCGAAAACGAATAAGGCTGTCGCCGACGCGAAGTACAGCGGCACCGATTTGATCATTCGCGAACTCGCCACGGGCGTGACGCGCAACATTGGCAACGTCAATCTGTTCGAGCTGGACGACGCCGCAAAGCTACTTGCGTACACAGTCGATGCAAACGAACGACTCGGCAACGGCGTGTACCTCATGAATCTGGCCACGAACGAAACACGCGCGCTCAACAGCATGGCGGCCGACTTCGATCAGATGGCGTGGAGCGACAAGGGCACGAATTTGCTGGTACTGCGCGGCGACAAGAAGGCGACTAACAAACAAAAAGACAACACGCTTGTGGTCTGGACTGGTGTTGGCACGCCAGCGCAAACGATGACGGAAATGGACCCGACCAGAGTGTCCGGGTTCCCCGCCGGGATGGTGCTCAGCGAATTCACGCCGCCGCGTTTTTCTCGCGACGCAGCGCGCATCATTTTCGGCATCAAGGATCAGGAAGCCGAGCCAGTCAAGTCGGACGAACCGCAGGCGAACGTTGATATCTGGCATTACAAGGATGCAGAACCACAGTCACAACAAATTGTGCGTGTTGCGCAGGAGCGTCGTTCAACGCAACCCGCCGAATTGATTCTCGCTTCGAACAAGTTTGTACGTCTGGCCGACAGCAGCATGCGAGCCGTGACGCCAACCGCGAACGCGAAATGGGGTATTGGTCGTCTCGATACTCCGTACCGTCTGGAGGTGTCGTGGGGAGGAACCAAGTCCGATTTCTATCGCGTGAATATGGAAACCGGCGAACGCACGTTGATCGACAAGGCAATGACGCGCACGATGGGCACGTCGCCAGACAGTCGCTGGTTTTTGTATCTCAAAGACAAGAAAACGATGGCGTACAATCTTGAAACTGGTGCGAAGGTCAACCTGGATCTGATCGCCGGTCGCAGCTTCGTTGACGTCGGTGACGATCACCCGTACGAAAAACCGACGTACGGAACGGCCGGCTGGAGCAAGGACGGCAAGTCCGTGCTGCTGTATGATGACTTCGACATCTGGCAGGTTCCGCTTGAAGGCGGGAAAGCGGTCAATCTCACCGGCGGCATGGGTGTGAAAGACCAGATTCGTTTTCGTCTGGTGCGTTTTGATCGCGCAGGTGGTGGCGGTGGCGGAGGACGTGGTGGTGCGGGCGGCGGAGGTGGAGGTGCCGAAGACGAGGGTGTTGACCTGACCAAACCACTCACCGTGAGTGCGTACGGCGAATGGACCAAGAAGTCGGGTTACTACACGATAGAACCAGGGCAATCACCGAAGGCCATGATCTGGGCCGACAAGAACATCTCGGCGGCCAGTGCGGCGCAGAATGCGAATCGCGTGATGTTCACGCAACAGAGCTTCACCGAATCGCCGGATGTGTGGGTCACGAATAAATCATTTGCAACACCGCGCAAAATTACCGATGCGAATCCAATTCTCAGCGAATACGCCTGGGGTTCGAAGGTGCTCATCGACTACAAAATTCGCACGGGCGAGAAATTACAGGGCACGCTCACGCTTCCCGCAAACTATGAGCCTGGCAAAAAATATCCGATGCTCGTGTATTTCTACGAGAAGATGTCAAACACGCATCACAGCTTCTCAATGCCAGCGTTTGATGATCGCCCGCAGATGTCGACGTACGCCAGCGACGGGTATCTGGTGCTGCAACCGGACGTAACGTACGAAATTGGCAAACCGGGAACGTCGGCGGTCGATTGCGTCACCAGCGCTGTCAAGAAAGTAATCGAGCTGGGCTACGCCGATCCGAAACACATTGGCCTGCAAGGGCACAGTTGGAGCGGGTATCAGTCGTCATACATCGTTACGCAAACCAACATATTTGCCGCGGTGGTGACCGGTGCGCCGCCAACAGACCTCACCAGTTTCTACGATCAGTTGTACAAACAGACGGGCACCGTGCAACAAGGCATCATGGAAATTGGGCAGGTACGCATGGGCGAAAACGTCACACCGTGGAATTCACACGAGTTGTACGAGAGTCAATCGCCCGTGCACAACGTGCAGAAGATTCAAACGCCATTCATGATTCTGCAGGGAACGGCCGACGGCGCGGTGGATTGGGTGCAGGGACTCGAGTTCTTCAACGCGGCGCGTCGTAACGGCAAGCAGGTAATTTTCCTCTCCTACCCCGACGAGCCTCACCACCTGGGCAAAAAAGAAAACCAGAAGGACTTCCAGATTCGCATGAAGCAGTACTTCGATCATTATCTGAAAGGCGCCGCGATGCCCAATTGGATGGCCGAGGGACTGCCACAAACCAGAAAAGGCGCTGCAATTCGTTAGCGTATCTCACAGCACAACAAAATCGATCGGAGCAGGCCATGCGACACCGCGTCACGAGCGTCACCACAGCGATATTGTTTGGAGCGCTCCTCACCGCGGCACTGGCCTGCCCCGACAACAGTCTTTTACCGCCGGCCGATGGTAAACTGGAGTTGGGTACATGGGGAGGCGACAGTGCAGCACTTATTGCCACTGACTCACTGACGCACCTGCACATCGGCTGCACGTTTGGCAATATGCCCGGCAACATTCTGCTAAACGCAGCCGGACAATTTTCCGTCGACGGCAACTACACGCTGCACGCCTATCCGGTTCAGGTTGGACCGAGCGTCCCCGCCCGCTTTGTTGGTGAAGTGCGCGGCAAAATTCTCACGATCTCCGTAACGGTCAACGACACGGTTGAAAAGAAAGTTGTAGAATTGGGGCCTGCAACTCTCACACTTGGGCGCACGCCACAATATTTGCCGTGCCCGATATGTTTGGTACCAAAGTCGTCCACCCGTTGAATTCATGCTCACGTCAAAGTCAAGCGCTTGCGAATGACATTGGAGCCGGTGAAGTTGCGGCTCCATGTCATACTCGCCTGAACTGATCCAGCGCGTCGCGAAAGAACTCGCGATTGCCCCCGCCAGTGTGCACAGCACACTCGCCCTGTTTGCCGAAGGGTCCACGCTCCCGTTTATCGCCCGCTACCGCAAGGAAGCCACCGGTGGGCTGGACGAAGTACAGTTGCGCGACGTGCGTGATCGCGCCGAGTACATTGGCGACATGGAAGAACGCCGGGCCGCGGTGCTCAAGAGCATCGAGGAGCAGGGCAAGATGACGGATGCGTTGCGCGCGTCAATTCTGGCGGCCGAAACCAAGCAGAGCATCGAAGATCTCTACCTGCCGTTCAAACCGAAGCGTCGCACACGCGCCATGATTGCACGCGAACGCGGGCTCGGGCCGCTGGCCGATGGAATGTGGGACGCGAGTCTCGACGATGCAGCGGCGGCTGCGCTCGCAGCAACTCTTGTAAATGAAGCGCTGGAAGTACCGTCCATCGAAGCGGCGCTACAGGGCGCGCGCGATATCGTGGCCGAGCAAATTGCGGAGGATGCGGGCGTGCGCGGCTGGGTGCGCGAAACGACACGCGCAAAAGGACAGGTCAAAAGTAATGTCATCAAAGACAAGGCAACCGAAGATTCGAAGTTCAAGGACTACTTCGAATACAGCGAGCCAATTACGAGCATCCCCAGCCACCGCATGCTGGCCATTCGCCGCGGCGAAGCCGAAGGACAACTGCAGTGGAAGATTGAAGCCCCGGTTGACGAAATCAATGCGCGTCTCGCGCGTGAAACCATTGATGCACGCACCGCCACGCAGCAACTCACACTGGCGGCTGCGGATGCCTACAAACGTATCATCGCCATGGCCATCGAAGTGGAACTGCGCGTTGAACTCAAGACCCGCGCGGACGACGATGCCATCGTGATTTTCGGTCGTAACCTCGAACAGCTGTTGCTCTCGGCACCAGCCGGCGAAAAACGCGTGATTGGTTTGGATCCGGGTTTCCGCACCGGTGTCAAGATTGCGGTCGTTAGCAACACCGGTGCGCTGCTTCACACCGACACACAATATCTGCATCAGGAAGATCGGTTTTCTGAAACGTTGCGGCAGATGGTCAAGAAGTTTACGCCGGAACTGATCGCCATCGGCAACGGTACGGCGAGTCGTGAAACGGAAACATTGGCGCGTTCTGTTCTGCGCGAGATGACGGGCGATGTACCGCAGGTTGTTGTGGTCAATGAAGCCGGGGCGTCGGTTTATTCTGCTTCTGATCTTGCGCGCGCCGAATTCCCGGAGCTGGATGTTTCGCTGCGTGGTGCGGTATCGATTGCGCGCCGCCTGCAGGATCCGCTCGCAGAACTCGTCAAGATCGATCCCAAATCGATTGGTGTGGGACAGTACCAGCACGATGTGCAGCAAACGCGGTTGAAAGGTCGCCTCGATGAAATTGTCGAGAGTTGCGTAAATCGCGTGGGTGTTGAAGTGAACACCGCCTCGGTAGCGTTACTGAGTTATGTCGCCGGAATCGGACCGGGTCTCGCGCAATCGATCGTAACGCTGCGCGACGAACGTGGACGTCTCACTTCACGTGCGGCATTGAAGGATGTCCCTCGGCTCGGCGCAAAAGCGTTCGAACAGGCCGCCGGTTTTCTTCGCGTGCGTGGCGGCACACATCCGCTCGACGCCAGCGGCGTGCATCCGGAGCGGTACGCACTGGTTCAGCGTATGGCGAGCGATCTCGATGTTGATGTCGCGTCGCTCATTGGTAACGATGCGCTGCTCGAGAAGTTGGAGCCGGCGAAATACGTGAGTGCCGACGTTGGACTCCCCACACTGCGCGATATTCTGGGTGAACTCAAGAAGCCTGGTCGCGATCCGCGCGCTGCGTTCGAACCGCCCGCGTTTCGTGATGATCTCACGAAGCCGTCCGATCTGCTGCCAGGCATGCTGCTGGAAGGTGTCGTCACCAACATCGTTGCGTTTGGATGTTTCGTTGATGTTGGCGTCCATCAGGACGGGCTCGTGCACGTCAGTCAGATTGCGGACCGCTACATTCGCGATCCCAACGAAGTGGTGAGCGTTGGCATGCGCGTCAAGGTTACCGTGCAGAGTGTCGATCTCGCGCGTGGACGGATTGCGTTGACGATGCGCAAAGATCCAGCGGCGCTGGGAGCATCACGCGCTGCTCCAACGGGTGCAACCGTTCCGCGCGATGACAATGCGCGACGCTCACCTGGCCCTCGGCCAGCGTCAAACCGTGCCGCACAACCGGTCGCCAAGCCGGCGCCGAAACCACCAATTGTTCCAACAAAGGGAACTGTGTCGCCAAACGGCATGCGCTTCAAATAACGAATGTATTAACAGCGGTTGTAGGTCACAAATTGCGATCCTGAAGTGAATTCGACGGTATAAGAAAGGGTCGGTTACGCACATCGCGTGGTCGGCCCTCTCTAACGAATATCACAATTTCTTGGCCGCGAGCGATCACGAACATTTGCGGCGGGAGTGATCTATGAACCATCGATTTCTGGTCCTTGCGACCTCGGCCTGTGCACTGGCGGTGAGTGCGTGCGCTTCAACGCCCGCGTATCAGAAACAACAAGCGCTGTTGAGTGATCCGCGCATGAAGTGTGCGCAGCTTGAGCTCATTCAAAAGGGTTACAACGTCGATCCGTCGATTCATAAGCCCGGGCGCATTCTGGCTACCCGGCAATTCACCGGCGGTGACTATCTCAAGGCGGCCATCACCGCGACCGTGGATACCACTGACAATTCATTTGAAATGTGGACGCGGTATATCCGCCCGGACCAGTCAGCAGTCCAGACGCTTCCCGCTCCGTCGGGTCGCATGATGCTGGATGCCATGGAGGTTGAAAAAACCTGCAATGTAGCGACTGCGAAATCGACTGGTATACGCTGAACCGTTGAGGTAACGAAGTGGGCGGGCACGTCTTATTTTAGGCGTGTCCGCTTTTTCGTTTCTCCAATCAAGGGATACGTTCATGGCTGCACCAACGGAATGTTTGCGTTGTAAGGGGCCGATGCATCAAGGGCTTGTGCTGGATCATGCGGCCTACAGTTACGGAATCGCGCAACAATGGGTGGAAGGAACTCCCACGAGTAGCATTTGGTCCGGCCTGAAAACGAAAGGACGCGAATCGTACAAAGTGCACACCTACCGCTGCGATCGTTGCGGATATCTTGAGTCTTACGGGACGGAGCCCATTGACCAGTAAACACGTGGTCATCACCGGCGCGAGTGGTGGCATCGGTGGTGCACTGGCCGAACAATTGGCGAAAGACGGCATGCGTGTCGCAATAGTTGCGCGTCGCGAAAGCGCATTGCTGGAAGTTGCGTCGCGCTGCGGTGGAAACGCGCTGCCCATCGTTGCCGACGTCACGAATCGGGAAGCAGTCGCCGATGTCGTCGATGAAGTGGTTGAGCGATTCGGTCACATCGATGTGTGGGTCAACAATGTCGGACGCGGCATCAATCGCATTGCAACGGAAGTCACCGATGACGACATCGATGAGATGATGCGCGTCAACGTCAAGTCTGCACTGTATGGCATGCAGGAAGTCCTTCCGCATTTCAAGGAACGCGGCACGGGACACATCATCAACATTTCGAGCATGTTGGGTCGTATGCCGATGGCTCCGTTTCGGAGCGTGTATTCGGCATCCAAACACTTTCTGAACGCACTCACCGCAAATTTTCGCGAGGCCGTGCACGCAACGCATCCGAATATTCAGGTGTCGCTGGTTTCGCCAGGTATTGTCGCGACGGACTTTGGCCTCAATGCACGGGGTGGCGGCCCCGACTCACGCACGTTACCGAATGCCCAAAGCGTTGAATCGGTCGCTGAGGTGATTTCGGGTGTCATTCAAACTCGCGAGGCCGACGTGTACACGTTTCCCGGCGCACGCGAAGCTGTGATACAGTATTACAGCGCCGAGCGATAATGTATGGCGCCTGCCGCGTTGACGTTTGATGGTGTGTTGGCGATGTGTTCGCATCTGCCGGGCATCGAAGAAAGTCAGAGCTACGGCACGCGCGCGATCAAGGTCAAGGGAAAATTGTTGGTGCGTCTCAAGGAGGATGGTGAGACGATTGTACTCAAGATGTCGTTTGTGGTGCGCGACATCCTCATGCACGAGCAGCCCTCTGTGTTCTTCATAACAGATCACTACCGGGATTGGCCGATGGTGTTGGTGCGGCTCGCCTCGGTCAAAAAGAAGCAGCTGAGGGAATTGGTAGAGTCGGCCTGGAGGGAGAACGCGCCGCCAAAGCTGGTGCGGGAGTTTGACGCTCGCGCGTGAGGGCGTGCGCGACGACGTGAGATCGTGCTCGACTACGGTCATTCCACGCGTAGATTGAGCAGGTGACCGAAATCGAATCCACTTCAGCGCGCGATACGCTCGAACGGCTGCGTCGTCGACTCAAAGATCGCTACTCCATCGAACGCGAGCTTGGTCGCGGTGGAATGGGCGCGGTGTACCTTGCCCGCGACGTCAAACTCGATCGAAATGTCGCATTGAAAGTGTTGCCGTCTGAATACGCCGTGCAGCCAATGTTGCGCGATCGGTTTCTGCGCGAGACGAGAACGGCCGCCAGCTTTTCGCATCCGAACATTGTGCCGGTGTATGCGGTCGAAGACAGCGATGACTTGCTGGCCTACGCCATGGGGTACGTGGAAGGCGAAAGTCTGATGGAGCGTTTGCGTCGTGCCGGCCCATTGACTGTGCGCGAGCTGGTGAAGTTGATGCAGGACGTTGCGTACGCACTTGCGTATGCCCACGGGCGCGGCATCGTGCATCGCGATATCAAACCCGACAACATCATGATCGAACGCGCAAGCGGGCGCGCGATGGTGATGGATTTTGGAATTGCGCGTGCGCAATCCAGTGCGCTCGTGGTGGGTGCGGGACTTACTCGTGTTGGCGAAGTGGTTGGCACACCCGAGTACATGAGTCCCGAACAAGCCAGTGGCGATGACGTCGATGGTCGGAGCGACCTGTATGCACTCGGACTCACCATGATGTTTGCGGCGACCGGAGAAATTGCGGTCACCGGCGAGACGACGCAGAAGGTGTTGGTGAAGCAGCTGACCGAATCGTTGGCGTCAATTGGGTCATTGCGTGCAGATCTTCCTCACGTTCTGGTTGCGGCCATCGATCGATGTGTGCAAAAGAACCCGGATGATCGGTTCGAAACGGCCGAAGCGCTGCTCAGTATGCTCGACAACTCGCAGTTGGTGACGGCAGAAATTCCATTGCCAATTCGATTGTTTCAGCAGGAGTTGAGTACGCTCACACTGCTGATGCTGGCATTTGTTTTGTTCACGCTCTACGTGTTGCGCCTGCTGGATAGCAGCGACGGCCACGATGAGGCGATGTTCGTGGTTGTGCTGGTTTTTGCGATTGTGGTAACGCGTACGATGCAGACGTTGCGCGAGGGCCAGCGATTGGCCGTGGCGGGATTTGCCCCGCCCGAAATCATGGCGGGGATTGCGCGCGTCATGGATGAACACGCAATGCGACGTGCCGACTTGCGAGCCGATCCTGCGGTTGTGCGCACTCGGCGCCGTACGATTGTTGGGGCGCTCGTGATGTTGGTAGCTGCTGTGTTCTGCTTTCGGTATGCATTGCATTTCCGTACCCTGGTGCGGCCGGGGTTGTACGAAGTGAAAATGTGGGGCACCGCGCTGGTCGTGCTGGGCATGTTTTATCTCGGTGCTGGCACGGTGCTGCTGTTCAAGAGCCCGCTCAGGATGTCCGTGCCCGAGCGGTTGTTTCGTTGGATTTGGCTGGGTCCGATTGGTCGTGTGTTTGTGCGGTTTGCAGGGCGGAGAGTTGGTAGGGCGGTCGCGCCGGTGTCCAGTTCGGTGGGCGGGTTAGGTGCAGGGCGTTCGGGGTCGTATGCTACCCGGTCGACGTCGGGGGTTGTGGAAGCGGTGGCGGTGGCGGCGGCTTCGGACCCGGTTGCTGGCGTGAGCGACGCGAGGGTAAATGAAGCGCGGATCACCGACATTGAGCGTCGTTTGGAGGCGCTGGAGCGGAGGGGGTGATGGGCGGGTGCGGGTCAACGGACCCGGTCAACGGACCGGGTCCACGGACCGGGTCCACGGACCGGGTCCACGGACCGGGTCAACGGACCGGGTGCACGGACCGTTACGCGAAGCTCGCCACAGCGTGGAGCAGAACTCCAACAAGGCCG
>JBDUBA010000191.1:0-6141 GCA_040004335.1 Gemmatimonas sp. | reverse complement strand
GCGAAACTAGGGTCAGAGGCAGTTACCAAATGATTGCGATCACATAACGCCTCTGACCCCAGTACCAAAATAATTCCGTCGTACTGACGCCTCTGACCCCGGTACCATTTTTTTTCGCGGAGACGCGGTGACGCGGAGAACTAATCGCTTGGATACATAGATCGGTTTCCATTCAAATCCAATTGTTCTGTACAACAGCAGTGCTCTCCGAGTACGCCGGTGCTGTTTCAAAAACAATCGATTCCGCACGTGCATTGAACGTCGCTTCACCCGCACGCAGTTCTCCGCGTCGCCGCGTCTCCGCGAAAAAACAGCTTCCCCGAACTCACATTCGACGGTGGTCACCCGAGCGAGCAGTGTTACCGTCTCCGCGAAATAACAGCTTCGCCGAACTCACATTTGACGGCGGTCGCCCGAGCGCACAGTGTTACCGTCTCCGCGAAAAGACAGCTTCCCCCGAAGTCACATCTGACGGCGGTCGCCGGAGCGCTGTGTTACCGGCTCTTCATAATCAACCCATTGTGCGCCTTGATCACACCCGCGCGCAAAATGTTGAGCCCCGCCTCGTGCGCGTACAAGCCCATCTGATTCACATCCATCAACTCACGGTATCCGTGATTGAGAAAATCCGACAACATGTTGTAATACACGCGTGACTTGAACTGATTGCGCGGCGTGGTCATCACCACATAGCCGCCCGGCTTCAGAAACCGCCGATGCATCTCGATACACTCGGCCTTGTGTTCGTCCGGAAAATGTTCGAGCAATCCAATGCTTACGACAACATCGAACTCCGCGCCGTATTTCAGATCGCGTATGTCGGAGACGTCAAAATGAATGGGCATCTCGTCGCGATACCACACGCGTTGATGTCCGGTGCCTGGATCAACACCAAGGAACGGATAGTCGAGCGGAAACTTTCCAAAGCGATCGGTTTCGCAAAACTCGTCGTAGTCAACCAGCACAATTTCGCCGCCAGGATACATCGCCGCGAGTTGCATTGCTTCGTAACCGTCGGCCGCGCCAAGGAACAGAATGCGGGGCTTCCTGATATCCATTCCGGCGAAGAGGCTGCGTTTACCGCGCGGATCCCACACGGCGTCTTCCACGCGCATGATCTTGTTCCAGATGCCCAGCCGCACCATGTCTTCGATTGCGTCCATCGCTTCGTGCAAATCGAAACTGCCCACGGCCGAACTGAGCGCTTTGCGCGCGTGGGCCTGTGCTTCGGGAACATCCGTCAAAAAGAATTGATGAAACGCGAGATTGAATCGGCGCCATCCTTCAGCGACCGGCAACGAACGCCCATGTTCTGTTTCGTACTCGCGTTTTGATTGCGCCCATTTTTCAACGCGATACGGACGCCCAACATCTTTCCACGTGAGCTTCGACCAGTCTTTCGTGGAAACATCAACGAACATATCGGGCGCTTCATTCCGCGTATCAATGACGTATTGACCATTGCGCTCATACTCGCCAATTGCATGACGGCGCGTGCGCGGACGTCCCCACGCGCGGGTAGCGGGCGCGGGAAACGCGCGATGGTGTTGGTCGCCGATGGTGGCGGATGTTTCGGGAGAGACGAGAGTGGCCATGGTTGGCGCTCGGTGGGTGGGCAGTACTTCCTATGTACACTGCACGTGTCGGCGAGATTCGGACAGACCCCGTCGTGAATTCGCCCCTCCAACGGCGCACCCTTAGCCGCATCCACCGGACGCACCCTTAAGCGCATCCAACGGACCACCCTCAAGCGCATCCAACGGACGCACCCTTCAGCGCATCCACCAACGCCGAGCTAATGCGACATCATCTGCGCGGGCGGCGGCGTTACCACCAGCGTTGCCGTTACACCAATCACGACCAGCGCCACCAAAATTTCGATGGCCATACCGCGCGTCATGCGCCTGGGTCCCTCGGTCTTCACCCTGGGCGTCACAAACTTCCAATTACGCCAACCCAACAGAACGACCACACCCACGCAAATCACTTTTGCAATGAGTTTTTGTCCATACGGCGTTCCGGTGACATCGGCAATGTGTTCAAGGTGCGCCAGCGCCGACACCACTCCACTGCATACCACCAGCGCCGACCCGACGAGCGCCAGCGGCGAAAATTTCCGCAACAGCGCATCGATGTAGTTGGCGCGCATCTCCGACCTGGGTTGTTCGGACCGCGGCTCATCACCGTCGTTACCGATGATGCTTGCAAACATCACGAGCAATGTTCCAATCCAAAGTGATGCACCCAAAACGTGTGTAACGTCGGCCGCAATCGAATACTGCTTCAGTCGCTCTGCCGACATTGCATGGCTGGCAAACGCCGGCGTGGCTGCCAAACCAATGCTCATTAACGCCAGCATATTCCAGCGCGGCAGTGCGTCCTTCCGCGCCAACGTGAATGTCATCGCGAGCAGGATCGCGCACGCCACCTGCATCATCCACACCGTGCCCCACGACGTATGAAACAACATTGTTGATCCAACCGTGATCCACGAATCAGTCGAAAACCGCATTTCGGCGGTTTGTACTCCCAACTTTGCAATGTCAGTTACAACAAGCAGCAAACTCGCGTACGCACCAATTGCTGCGGTTCGCCTGCTCCCTCGGCCCACTGTTCCCGTGGTCAACCTTGAACGCGTGAGTACCAACAATCGAAACGCAACACCGCCCACGATGCACAAAATGCATACGTATGCAACAAAACGAGCGACGAGGCCAATCGTTTCCGTCACGAATGCCCTCGACGCCCAATAGTGTTACGAGCGCGTGTTACAATCACGAACGCAGAACGTGTGTTCTGAAACTGCTGACTATTGCGCGGCTTTTTTCATGCCAACCGTGAACACGAATGTGCCTTTGCTGGGATGCCCATCATCAGCCAGCGTCTTCCACTCAACCGCGTATGCGCCGGGCTTCAACGTTTCCTTGATCTCCGCAACTGCTGGTGATTTTGCGGCGGCGGCAATCGTGATTGGTCCGGTTGCAACAATCTTCTTGTCTGGTCCCGTAACCTGCACGCGCGTGGCCGCGACGGTCACGGTTTCGGTAAACCACAATTTGATGGCCTTGGGGCTGGCCGTTGTGTCATTGGCGGCCGGCTCGGACTTTGACAGCGCGAGGTGAAACCGCGCAACGGTTGGAAGCGGCGCGGCAGCCGCGGTGTTCCTGACGACAAACAAAGCCGGCAGAACTGTAAGCGCGACCGCGAACGCAGCGCGGCGGGTGAACGTGTTCATTGCTTGTGTTGAGTTGAAGAAAGCGACGGTAAATGAATGATGACGGTTCCTTGCGACCTGGCTCGTGGACGACAACGATCCCGTAGGCGATGCTACCGTGGTTGATAACCTGCTCACCTGTTACCCCGGTAGCCTGAAAGCGGTTGCGAACCGCTTTTTGTGTTTACGAGACAAGAGTTTGGTCGCATCAAACGGCACGAGCCAGGGCCGAGAAGTCGGATAAACGACAACTGGCGCATCTGCTAAGAGATACGCCAGCCGGAGGGTGGGGTCAATGTTGAGCTGGTATGTATTCCTTCGCCGTCCCCGAAACTGCGCCACGACGACGAGCCCAGTATTACATGCCCGGCATCAACACCTTGTTCACCACGTGAATCACGCCGTTCGACTGCATGACGTCGGCAACCGTGACTTTCGCAACGTTGCCCTTTTCGTCCTTCACCATCACGTCTTTGCCCTGCATCATCGCGGTCAGTTTGCCGCCAGACACCGTCGTGAGTTCGGCTTTGCCGTTGCCGGCTTTGATTGCTGCCATGATGCTGGCCGCATCCATGTTTCCGGCCACAACGTGGTACGTGAGAATGTGCGCGAGTGCCGCTTTGTTTTCGGGCTTGAGCAGGTTGTCCACCGTGCCCGCGGGGAGTGCCGCAAACGCATCGTTTGTCGGAGCGAATACCGTGAACGGGCCCTTTCCCTTGAGCGTTTCGACGAGTCCGGCTGCCTTTACCGCCGCGACGAGCGTCGTATGATCTGTCGAATTGACGGCGTTATCGATGATGTCCTTGGTGGGATACATCTCAGCGCCGCCAACCATTTTGTTTTTCATCATGCCTTGTGCGTGTGAAACGGATGGAACAGTGATGAGCGTAGCAAGAGCTAACGCTTTGAAAATTGAGCGCATGCAGAACTCCAGAATTGGGTGTTGGGTGTGCAGCCAGTGCTGCCTCAGTCAGTGCTTCTTTCAGCCAGTGCTTCTTTCAGCCAGTGCTTCTTTCAGCCAGTGCTTCGAGCCAATGCTGCTTCGTGGCTAGGCTACGCCAATCGCCAACGATCGGATTTATTTTCGAGTGCGCAAGCTACGGAGTGTGTTGTAGAGCACACGCGCAGTTCTACTTCGTTGTCCGGTGCGAAAATTTTCGAACACGCGCGTGCGCCATCGCACCCATCCACATCCCAACAATTGGTGCCAGCCAATAAATCCAATGATGGTCCCAGATGTTGTTCACTACCGCCGGACCTAGCGAACGCGCGGGATTGAAACTGCCGCCCGTGATTGGTCCTGTCATTCGTGCTCCAACAAAAACCGTCAAACCAATAATGAGCGGCACGTATTTGCGATGCACGCGCAAGTCTGTACTAACGTAAAAGACAACGTACGCGAGCACCGCAGAATATACGCCTTCAATAACGGCCGTGTTTGCGACACCAACAAGGGGAAGTGTGGCACCAACCGTTCCCATTGGTCCAAACAGTCTCAACAGGATTGCCGAACCCGTGATGGCGCCTGCGCATTGCGCGATCATGTATGGAAGGACATCGCGCGCCGGGAAGTGTCGCTGTGACCACATCGCGAGCGTGATTGCGGGATTGATGTGTGCCCCGCTTATTTTTCCAATTGCAACAATCAGTACTGCGACAACGAGTCCAAATGCAAACGCAATTCCCGTGATGCCAAACGCGTTCGTTTTTGCGGCGATCATGGACGAACCAACACCCACCGCCACGAGCACGAATGTTCCGATGTACTCGGCCCCGTATCGGCGGATGTGCCAGACGTGCGGCGGCAGCGTGTGCATCGGTGGCAACTAGGCCAAGCCAAACTCCTCGCGCGCCTGGCGATTTGCACGGGCCTGTGCATCGGCCTCCGACTCTGGTTCCGCAACCTTGCCCATGGCCAGCGCATCCTCACGACGCGCAACGAGCTCCCAGAAATCGCCGTCTTTCGGATCGCCGCCTTCGTCGGCGGGCAGCAGTGCGTAGATCGCCTTGTACATGATCGAGAACGCCCAGAACAGCGAGATCATGTCAGGCAGCACCAACACGACGCGTGTGATCGCGTTCACGTTGGCCACCTGGTCATTGAACTGTGGTGTGCCAAACTGCGCTTTCACCATGTAGAAGTTGATCCAATAGTTGAATGCGCCCGCGCCCAAATTCGTCAATGCGATTGCAAGCGTTGCCAGGCGTAACTTCTTCACAACGGTTGGCTCGTCGAGCAAACGCTCCATTGCCGTTTCGCGTTCGGGCGTGTCGGGCGCCAATCCCTGCAGCGCAATCGCGCGTGTGACCGGCTTGCCTACGAACAGTGTGCCGCCAAAAATGAACACAGCCAGCAGATAACTTGCGCTGTCCTTGAACGCGAACATGGCGCCGCTCACATACCAGAACGCGAGGGCTCCGCGCAGGATGGCTCCGGCTCCGCCGTAGGTCGTAATGAAATTGAATCGCCGAGTGATGACGAACAGGTCAATCAACACCCAGGCCACGGGGATTAGCGCTGCGGCGAGGTACGCCGGCAAGGTACCCAGCGGCGCGGTGCCGTATTTGAGAATGACCACCGGGGCGACGGCACCGATGAGAATATCCAGCGCGAGCTTGAGGTACTTCGGCATAGGCGAGGCTATCAGGCTGAGTCGGGAGCTTCAGTTCAGCCTGTGGTCTGCAGCAGCGCGCGGGCGCCTGCGGCAATGGCCGAGTTGGGAAATCTCGCCAGTTGGGGTCGTGAATGGGAGAGGCGGGTTGAGCGGATCGGCGCGAATGGCGCTTGAAAATCTGTTCGGAAATCGCGTATCCTGTCTGGTCCTTCAACAAGAAAGAGGGGGTTCCGATGGGGTTCAAGTATCTAGCAAGCTGTGTAGTAACTGCTGTGAGCATTTGTTGACTTTCGGGAACCGCCGCTCCTCCGT
>JBDUBA010000065.1:0-6153 GCA_040004335.1 Gemmatimonas sp. | reverse complement strand
ACGGACGAACAACGCACGATTGCCCTGTATTGGGCTGACAACGCAGGTGAGACAGGAACTCCCAGCGGTCACTGGTTGTTGATCGCCAGTCAGATGATCAGCGAGCAACACATCAACGCGCGCGATGCCATGCGAATTGTTCTGGCAACGGCGGTGGCGCAGGCGGACGCTTTCATCGCCGCGTGGGGTTACAAATTCCGCTATGTAACGATTCGTCCGCGCACGTATATTCGCAGACTCATGGATCCCAAGTGGGAACCGCTCATTCCGACGCCGCCGTTTCCCGAACATCCCGCCGGACACTCAACGCAATCGGCAGCGGCGGCCACTGTGCTCACGACGTTCATGGGCACAGTACCGTTCACCGACAGCACAAGCATCTCAATTGGCCACGCCGTGAGGCACTTCGATTCGTTCACAGCGGCCAGTGTCGAAGCGGGCATGTCACGCATTTATGGTGGCATTCATTTTCCGCACGGCAACGACGGCGGTCGCGCGCTGGGTACTTGTGTTGGAATGGCTGTGGTCAAGGCCTTCGATGCGCATCCCGTGACAGCGGCGGCCCCGAAATGATGATAACAACGTGGTGCAAGCAACGCGCAACAACTCTAGTGCTGTTGTGTTCAATTGTCGGTTCGGCATGTGACAATCAGAAATCTGCAGCGTGGCATGATGAAACAGGTTTCCGCTGGCGCGAACTGTCCGTGCCCAAGGGTACGACAGGTTTTACATCCCTCGCGCCGAGCAGCACCGGCATTCAATTCCAGAACTCCGTCAGTGATTCGATTCTGTTGGGCAATCGCATGTTCGCACAAGGCGGCGGCGTGTCGATGGGCGATGTGGACGGCGATGGATTACCCGATGTGTTCCTCGCTCACACCGAAGGATGCAGCGCCTTGTACCGCAACAAGGGCCACTGGCAGTTTGAGGACATCACGAAGCTCGCGGGTGTTGGCGTGTGCAATCGTCGCTCGACGGGATCGGCAATGGCCGACATTGACGGTGACGGTGATCTCGACCTGATCGTATTGGCGACCACCGGACCAAATGCCATCTTTCTGAATGACGGGCATGGTCGTTTTACAGAGCGTCACGATCTTGGTCTCGATACGGCGGGGCGAGGCGCAACCACCGTCACGCTGGCCGACGTGAGTGGTGATGGCCGGTTGTCGATGTTTATAGCGAACTACAAACCGTACAGCGTGGACGACACGGTTCCACCACAGTTGCGGGCGTTTAATCAGATGGTGCGCGAAATCGCACCGAAACAGTTTGAGATTCGTCCGGAGCACCGTCGCGATTACAAACTCGTAATGCGACCGGACATGGGCGGCATGCGCATGAGTCAGCGTGCCGAACCCGATGAATTTTACACGAACGATGGACATGGGAAATTTACGCGCGTTCCCATGATGGCATCGGAACGTTTTCACGATGTTGATGGCAGTTTGCTCAAGGAAGAATATGAATCGTTTGGACTATCGGCAAAGTTCATCGATTTGAATGGTGACGGAGCACCCGATCTGTACGTGGCCAATGACTTTGAGGATACCGACCAACTCTGGTACAACGATGGCCGCGGCAACTTTCGTCTCGGCGATTGGACCACGCAGCGTGAAATGAGCAATTCCTCCATGGGTCTTGATGTCGCCGACGTGAATGGTGATGGTTTGCCCGATCTGTTCGAGACCGACATGCTGAGCAACGATGCGCGTCGTCTCAAAACACAGATGCCAACCCACACAGCGTTGACGAAGAAAGTTGGCGATATGGAATCGCAGTTGCAGTTCCAGCGAAATTCACTCTTCATCAATCGCGGTGATGGGACGTTTGCCGAAATAGCGAACGCCGCCGGAGTGCAGGCAAGTGGTTGGTCGTGGGGCACCATTTTTATGGACGTCGATCTGGATGGATGGCAGGACATTCTCGTGGCCAATGGTCACATGTGGGACTTGATGGATGCTGATATTCAAGAGGGGTTGCAGGGACGGTTCAACAGCGTGCCATGGCGTCGACTGCGTTGGGAGTTCCCCATACTCAAACTCAAAAACGTCGCTTTTCGCAATCGCGGAGACCTCACGTTTGAGGATGCGAGTGCGAAGTGGCGTTTTGGAATGGACGAGGACATTTCGCACGGCATTGCGAGCGCCGATCTCGATGGAGATGGTGATCTCGACGTGGTGGTCAATCGTTTGGGTGCTCCGGCACTCGTGTTGCGGAACGATGCAATTGCGCCGCGTGTCGCAGTCCGTTTGCGTGGCGACGCGCCCAACACGCAAGCGGTTGGTGCGAAGGTGACGCTGTACAACGGTGCCGTTGCCACGCAAACTCGGGAAGTGGTGGCCGGCGGATTGTATCTTTCGCACAGCGATTACGAACTGTCATTTGCCATGGGCAAGTCCGATTCAGCAAAGCTGGTGATTGACTGGCGCGACGGTCGCCGCACCACGATCAGCAACGTCAAACCGAATCGCGCGTACGACGTGTCACAGACGACCGCGATTGCCAAACCCGCCGCCGTTGCCGCGCACGGCGATTCGTCGTTGTTTATGGATGCGACGGCGCAACTCAAAGGGCACACGCATACCGAAAACACCTTTGACGATTGGGATCGCCAATTCCTGCTACCGAACGCGCTATCGCAGTTGGGCCCCGGCGTCGCGTGGTACGACATTGATCGCGACGGCACCGAAGACTTGTTGGTCGGAACGGGAAAGGGTGGACGTATTGCACTCTTTCGCACCATCAACGGCAAACTCGTCGCACAACCCGCGGTCGGTCCAGTGGACTCGGCCGATTTTACATCGGTGCTTGGTATGACCGCGAACGGCGTCACCAGTGTGCTGACGGGAGTGGCGACGTGGGAGCTGCGACAGGAAGCCGAGATGATTGCGCAACCCGCGGCTATCAAAATTCCAGTGACGCGCGGTGTAATGGCGTCAACTGCGCAGTCGGCCGTTGGATCGCACCAATCGTCCACCGGACCCATGTCGCTTGGCGACGTCGACAACGACGGTGCGCTCGATCTCTTCGTGGGGTCACGCGCGATTCCGTTGCGTTATCCGTTGCCCGCGTCGTCCGGATTGTTTCGCAACGTGAACGGGACGTTCGTGCTCGACACCGCCAACAGCGCCGTCCTGCGCGACATCGGCATGGTGACGTCCGCGATGTTTGCGGACATGAACGGTGATGGGTACGACGACCTTGTGTTGTCACGCGACTGGGGTTCACTGGTGCTGCTGCTGAACGACGGACACGGCCGACTGCAACTCGCGCCGGCATCGTGGGGGCTGTCAACGCTCACCAGTGAATGGAACGGAGTTGCGGCCGGCGATCTCAATGGCGACGGCCGTCTCGATCTGGTGGCCACCAGTTGGGGACGCAATACCGGCATCAGCGTTGATAGCGCTCGACCCCTGGTTATGACATACGGCCCATTCGGATCGGGCGGTGAGGTGGAGATGTTGCTTGGACAATCCGATCCGACCACGCACGTGCTGATGCCCGTCAACAGTTATCCGCGCGTGCGCATGGCCGTGCGTGATGCGGTCAATCGTGCGAGCAACTTCAGTGCGTACGCAGGTACGACCATGGAAGCGTTGCTTGGGCCGTCATTCGCGTCAGCACAACGTCTGGAATCGCGAACGCTCGATCACACAATGTTCATCAATCGCGGCGATCACTTCGAAGCCACGGCTCTTCCGGCGGAGGCGCAATGGGCGCCGGCGTTTGCGTCTGCGATTGCCGATTTCGACGGTGATGGAGCCGAAGATGTATTTCTCTCGCAGAACTTTTTTCCGAGTGTGATTGGTTCGCCGCGATACGACGCCGGGCGCAGTCTGTTGCTGCGAGGCGATGGCAAAGGAGGGTTGTCGCCCGTTGCCGGCCAGGTATCAGGTTTGTTTACTTATGGTGATCAACGTGGCGCGGCGTACGCTGACTTCAATGGCGATGGCCGACTCGATCTTGCGGTCTCTCAAAATGGCGCAGCAACACGACTGTTTGAAAATCGTGGCGCCAAGCCAGGCCTACGCGTGCGGGTGAAGGGCCCAGCGTCCAATCCAGACGGAGTTGGTACACAGTTGCGCATTATGTACGGTGAAAAAATGGGGCCGGTTCGAGAAGTGCAGACCAGTGCTGGTTACTGGTCGCAGAACGGCGCGGTGCAGGTGTTCGGTTTATCGGGCACGCCAACGGCCGTGTGGGTACGTTGGCCCGGCGGAGCTGAAGCGAAAGTGCCAGTGCCGTCCGGAGCACGCGAGGTTGTCATCACGAAGTAACAGCCACGCGCGCGAAGTCACGTTGCTTAAAAGGTCACGTCATGCGGCGTGTTGGTCATACTTTCGCGTCGCAGTCCCTAACAGTGACAAGCTGAAATCATGACCAGCTGCAAATTACTGCGGTGTGGGAACGACTAACGGTATGGTACTGGCGCGCGGTAGCCGGAATACACATCGCGCCCGGTCAGTGCGCAGTTACCAGTTCACCCAGGTCCCGCCATACGAATCCGATACGCCAACAAAAATTCCAGCCGCAATGGCTTCGATCGTGAGGGCCACGTCCGACGCAACGGTCGACAGCCCCTCCATTCGTACCATGAGATCGAGGGCCTCGATTTTGTTCGATGACGTAAGCACCACGAGATAGCGTTCGCTGGGCGCACGCGGCGGCAATGGTTTTCTATCCCACTGCGCCTCGAGGGGCACGCTTGATAGCAAATCGCACGTTGGCGGTTCTCGTCCAACTACAATATCGCCGCCTGAAATGATTCTTCCGGTGCTATCGCGAACGACTCGCGCTGCCTCTTGTCGCACCATGGCCGATCGAGTGCGCATGCACGCTTCGTACGCCTGCCGCGCGCCCGGCCCTTCTCCGGTCGCATTCGATTTGGCCACCAGCTCGATGCGCTGCATACCAAACCGAAAATTGTTCGAACTAAGTTTCTTTTTTGTCCCGCTGCCAGGCGACGGATAGATTACTTCAATGTCATGGCCGGGCTCGACTGCGAGCACAATCACATTATTGGGTTGACGCATGAATACATCGGCAATTTCCGTCGTGCGATTTAATGACAACACACGGATGGCGTGTTTGATCGTATCGCCGAAAGCGTGACCCTTAACGGCCGCTGCGGCGGCGGGTATAGCGGTGGTGGTTCCTACCTTTTGCGCGACCGCCGCGTGATTACAAGCACCGAGCACACTCCCTGTCAGTGCCGCGAATAGCAACGAACAAAAACTGTTGCGAGCGCTAACGGTTTTTTGCATTGGGGACTCTTGTCCAGATGACAATGGTGCCACACGGCGTTGTGTTGGCACCTACTCGTTGAAACTCCATCGGCACAGTGGAGAAGTATGGATACAGTTCCATGGCTTCGACCGTTGCCGACACCAGTTCGTCCACCTCCATCGCCTGGGAACGGATCCCATCAAGCCATATATCTGGCTGGCACGAGGCACGTGAACCAGTATGTGCTGCAAACCGCACCTTACCCCGTGACACGACGACACCGCGTTTGGTGCGCAGCAGGTCGCTCAGTTTGAACGCACCACGTTCGACAATTTCTTCGCGCGTGATGAACGTTCCGATACCGCGTTTCTGCCGTTCTTCAAATCCACGGAGCCCCAACGCATTTCTTGTGCGTGATTCCGAAACGTTTACGCTGTTGAGACGCTGCGCGGTGGACTCCAATTGCACCACCACGGTGTCCCACTGGCGGTTGCGGGTGCTCAGGAGCGCATCCACCGGTTCAAATCCCAGGCGACGCAGAGAGATTGTGACCGTATCAATGGGAGTGGTGAAAAGCTGAAAGGCGCCACGTGCATCGGTACGGGTGCTCGATCCGGGAATTGCCACGTTGACATCCGCGACGGCCGCTCCGGCCGCGTCGCGCACGACGCCGACAAGTTGGCGCTGGTTGAACGGCACCATTGTTTGCGCATCGAGCATCGCGCCCGACCCAAGCGTCGCGCCGGCAAGCGCCAGCGAAAGCCAGCGCCAGCGGAGTTTCACAACGCCCGGTCTGCGTGGAGCGATATCGCCTTTCATACTCGCAACGGAGGAAGAGGAGCACACAGCCACACCCGAAATGTGCGGTCACCGAGCGACATCGTGTCGAGCGTGTCCTACAGCTCTATCGGCAAAGCAAATGGG
>JBDUBA010000331.1:0-6154 GCA_040004335.1 Gemmatimonas sp. | reverse complement strand
CCGGGTGAACGGACCGGGTCAACGGACCGGGTGAACGGACCGCGCGACGACTCTGACCCTGCTCCCGAATCGTTGCGTCGTCCCGCGACCGCCCAACTGTGGCGCCAAAACTGGCAATGGCGTTGCGCTCGCAGCGCACTCGGACAGTGGGGCGGCAGCGCAACAAATTTGGATGAGATTTTTAAGTTGTTGAATGGCAATGGCTTACGTCCGCGAGTCGACGAGCGAACCGAGCCGGACCGTGCGGCACGACGATTGCTCATAGGGAGAATGTCAGGCGGCGCCTCAATGGAGTCGCTGCCACTATCCCCGATTTCCGAGTGCGTCATGTCCAACATCATCGACGAACCACCGGTTGAACCAGCTCGCGGCTACTTCTCGCAGCTTTGCGTGCTCTACACCGGCATCGCGTCTGGCGTGGTTGACCCAGTGCCGACTGACGTCGTGCAAACACCCAACTATCACATGGGCATGCGCGATGGATACCACGTCGTGGTGGCGCACCTGGCCTCCAGCCGCACGCTGCTGGAAGCCTCCGAAAAGTGTTCGGCCTTTGGGCGCGGTGTTGGAGAGCGCGGCGACGCGCACCCGTACGGCGCTGAATGGTGCTCAGGATTTGCTCAGGCTACCCGTGACGCATCGGATGACATCGCGATGTACGCCGCGGCCGGCACACTGCCCGTGGTCGACAAGGGTCGGTTGAAGTCCGCCCGCACCGCAGTGCGCAACATTGCGCCGCTGCCCAACGCGTGGCACACACCGAAGTCGTCGCACCGTACCTGGTAGCACGGAAACCTTTTGGTGGTTGGTTGGTTGCAGTTGGTCTGTTGGTCCGTTGGTCCGATAGCGGAAGTGGTGTTGGCGCAGTGACGCATTTGCAAACGGACCAAGAGGTCCGGGGGGGCCTCTCCGTTCGCAATGCGTTGTCGTGAAACCGCAGGGGCGACATCGTCAGGCGAGACGATCGAGCCAAACGATGAAGGCAACGTTGCCGGTCGGGGCAAACTAGCCAATATCACAACGGGTGACATCGTCAGGCGAGACGACAATCCCACACAAGGCACGGCACACCGCGCTGCTCTCATTTCTCCTGCGACATTCCGGCAATTCCGGAGTAATGCAGCGGAAGTTTGGGCAGCGCGGCGCGTTGATGGGCGGATATATTCCGGTTCATGTCAAAAAAGCCCACCATCGTGCTGGATGCGCGCGCCGTCGATCGTACGCTGCGGCGCATGGCCGATCAGATCCTTGAGTTGAATGACGGCACGGACCGCCTCATCATCGTTGGAATTCAGCGACGCGGCGTACAACTCGCCGACCGCATTGTCAAAATCATCGAGACGCAAGAAGGTGTAACGCTGCCGCGCGGCGCTCTCGACATCACGCTCTATCGCGACGATCTGCAAACGGTCGGACCACGCCCGGTGGTGGGGGCGACCCACTTACCGTGGACCATTGACGGCCAGCGCGTCGTCATCGTCGACGACGTGTTGTACACGGGGCGCACCATTCGCGCCGCGCTCGATGAACTCGCGGATTTTGGTCGTCCCGCCCGCATCGCATTGGCAGTGCTCATCGACCGCGGCGGACGCGAACTGCCTATTCATCCCGACATTGTTGGCAAGCGCATTGATGTCGTGCAAGGGCAACGCGTTGATGTGTTCGTGGAGGATCTCGATGGGAAAGAAGGCGTATTCGTCGCCGACCCCGACGAGCCTCCATCCGTTGACCCGTCATCACCTGCGTCAGCGTCAGGCGAACGGTCATCAGGTGAAGCGTGAAGGGCATCCTGGGAAAAGATCTGCTCGGCCTCGAGCAACTGACCGCCGCCCAGATCAACACGGTGCTGGATACGGCCACCCCACTCAAGGAAATTTCGCTTCGGCAGATCAAGAAAGTGCCCACGCTGCGGGGCATGACGATTGTGAACCTGTTCTTCGAAGCGTCAACACGCACGCGCATTTCGTTTGAATTCGCCGAAAAGCGTTTGAGTGCGGATACGGTGAATGTGGCCAGTACCGGTTCGAGTGTGTCGAAAGGCGAAACGCTGGTTGACACGGCACGCAATCTCGAAGCGATGAAAATTGACATGGTCGTCATTCGCCATCCGGCATCGGGCGCGGCACGATTCCTCGCGGAGCGAATTGAATCGAACGTGATCAATGCGGGCGACGGCATGCACGAACATCCCACGCAAGGATTGCTCGATCTCCTCACGCTGCGCGATCGTTTTGGTGACTTGAAGGGCCGCCGCATTTGTATTGTGGGCGACGTGCTGCATTCGCGCGTCGCGCGCTCCAACATCTGGGGACTCACGAAATTGGGTGCAGAAGTGGCGGTGTGTGGTCCGCGTTCACTTCTTCCGAACGCCATCGAAGAGATGGGCGTGACAGTGTTTCAACGCATCGAAGAAGCCATTGAATGGGCGGAAGCACTGAACGTCTTGCGACTGCAGCTGGAACGTATGGAAGCCGGTTACATCCCTTCACAACGCGAATACAATCGTGTATTTGGCGTCACGCGTGAGCGCCTCGAACGTGCGCCGCGCGAACTTCTCATCCTGCACCCGGGCCCGATGAACCGCGGCGTGGAAATTGATTCAGACGTGGCCGATGGGCCGCACTCGGTAATTCTCGATCAGGTCACGAACGGCGTCGCCATTCGCATGGCCGTGTTGTACCTCCTGTCCGGCGGACGTCCGGAACAAGCCATCGTTGCGAAAGCAGGAGTTGCCTGATGAGCGCTGCAAACGCGCGTGATCTGTTGTTGAAAGGCGGACGTATTGTTGATCCGTCGCAAGGGTTGGATGCCGTGGGTGACGTGTTATTGCGGAACGGCAACGTTCAGGCATGCGGTGGTTCACTCGGCACACCCGATGGCGCCGAAGTGCTGGACTGCAGTGGACTCGTGGTCACACCCGGCATGATTGACGTACACGTACACTTGCGCGAACCAGGGCGCGAAGACGTCGAAACCATCAAAACTGGCGCGCACTCGGCGGCGGCGGGCGGTTTTACCGGCGTGTGTGCAATGCCCAATACGAAACCCGTTACCGACAATCAAGCGACAGTTGGTTTTGTGAAACGACAGGGCGAAGCCGCCGGTTACGCCCGCGTGTATCCGTACGGCGCCATTTCACTCGCACAAAAGGGCGAAACACTCGCTGAACTTGGCGAAATGGTTGGTGCTGGTGCCGTTGCATTCAGCGACGATGGCCGCCCTGTTGAAAGCGCGCATCTTATGCGCACCGCGTTGGAATACGCGCGCACGTTTAACGTTCCGGTTGCCGAACATTGCGAAGATATGTCGTTGGCGCGCGGCGGCTCGATGAATGAAGGGGTGATGTCGGCGCGGCTTGGTCTCAAGGGAATTCCCGCCGAAGCGGAAGAAATTTACGTCATTCGCGACATTCTCTTGGCGAAGCGCACGGGCGGACACATTCATTTGTGTCACCTTTCAACCAAGGGATCGGTTGAGTTGGTGCGCTGGGGCAAAGAGCGCGGCATTAACGTGACAGCGGAAGTGTGTTCACACCACATCTCCCTCACCGAAGACGAAGTGGAAGGATACAACACCAACGCGAAGATGAATCCGCCGCTCCGCACGCAGTCAGACATTGATGCGTTGCAGGAAGGGCTCGCCGATGGCACGATTGATTTGCTCGTAACCGATCACGCGCCGCATCATTACGACGAAAAAGAACGTGAGTTCGCGGATGCACCAAACGGTATCGTCGGACTCGAAACCGCACTCGGCGTGAATTGCACGTGGTTGCTCAAGCGTGGCGTGCTCACCATGACGCAAATGGTGAATGCGATGAGCTGCTTGCCGGCGAAAGTATTTCATCTACCGGGTGGAACGTTGCGTGCCGGATCGATTGGTGATGTCACTGTGTTCGATCCCGATCGTGAATGGACGGTCAACGCCGCTGACTTCAGGTCGAAGGGCCGGAATACGCCGTACGGCGGCCGGAAACTGTTTGGTCAGGCGCGCGCCACGATCGTAGGTGGCCACGTGGTGTATCGTGCGCCCGCCTGACATGAAATACGGCGAACAGGCTGCGGCAATTGTGGCGGCCTGTCGTCGGCTTCATGCGCGGGGATTGTTGGCGGGAACGGAGGGGAATGTCTCAATGCGTGTGAGCGACGTCACAATGTTGATCACGCCCAGTGGCGCAGACAAAGGGCGATTGGTCGCTGAGCAAATTATCGAGCAACCATTGGTACTCTCCCGGGAGTTGGGCCCGAACTATCACAAATCGATGGCGAGGGCAGTTGTCGGTGACGGCACAGTTCGTGACAGCGCCGCCCGCCCTTCGTCGGAGATAGAGATGCACCGCGTATGTTATGCGGAGCGTTCGGACGTGTGTGCCGTGGTGCACGCGCATCCGCCGGTTGCGACAGGGCTGGCGACGGCAGGAAAGAATTTGCCGTCGAATGTCGTACCGGAACTTCCAGTCGTCGTGGGGCCTGTGGCACTGGTGCCGTACGCACGACCGGGCACGTTCGCGTTGGGAGCGGCCATGGCGCCGTTACTATCCGGGCACGAAGTGTTTCTCCTGTCGAATCACGGCGTCACGTCAGTTGGAAACACGCTGGATGAAGCCGTGCAGCGAATGGAAAGCGTGGAGCAGGCCGCCCGCATTTATTTTGTGGCGCAGGTCATGGGCGGCGCCGATACACTCGCACAAACTGAAGTAGACGCGCTGCTTGCACTGCACCCGCGTGCTGCTGCACACTTGAAATACACCTGAATCACAACAGGACGTGAGGGACTCGGTGATGGAGGATTTAGCAGTGACTTTACCTGACATTCGCGCGCTGGTGGCAGAGCGTCAACGATTCGACGACTGGTTGTTGGCGCTTGAAGCTCGACGTGACGAAACACCAGTGCGTGTCTTTGATCGCGTGCACGCGGATTATGTGGCGCGACGTGATGCCGTCATCGAAGGACTGCACACGCACGTGGGAGCGCTTGAGACACTTGAAGCAGATCTCAGCGGCCGGTTGCAGCACGTCGAATCGCAATTGGCCGAACGCGAAGACGCACGCGCCGAAGGAATTCTGCGCACGGCGGTCGGTGAGTTTGACAACGAACGTTGGGAAGTTACGCGCCAGGAAGTCGACGCCAGCATCGCGCAGTTCGAACAGGATCGACAGGCGCTGATTGCGGAAGGCAATGACGTGCGATCGTTACTCGCGAGCGCGCGTCCGAAACCTGTGGAACCAGAACCAGAGCCGGAACCACTGGCGGTGCCAAGTGTGCCGGACGTTGAATCAGAATTGGTGGCACCAAACGTTGCGGCTGCAATTGCGCATGCCGACCCGGCCGCCGTCGAACACACGATCGATCTGAACGCCGACGGTGAATTGGCTCCCACTGCCGAAACGCATCACACGGTCGTGGATGATGCAAACCGAACCGATCCATTTCTGCGCGCCGCCCGTCGCAATGCAGAAGCCGCGGCGGATATCGAGTCTGCGTTCGCCGTCACCGATGAAACGTTTCATTCGGTGCTTGATGCAACCGCCGCCGCACCAGCTGCCGCGTCGTACCCGTTCTCCACGAACGGGGGCACAGTGCCTTTGGAAGTTGATCGTGATCACGAAGCCAACGCCGCCATTGATGCATTGGGTGGAGAAACTGGCACGCGTTTGCCGGAGGCGTTGGACAACATCGATGTGTTTGGCGAATCGATGGCAACGCCACGCAGCGAAACGTTGGACTACGTCGCGCCGCGCAGCAACAACGATCCATATGCGCCGCGCACGGCTGCCCCAGACGCTCCATCGAATCCCACACCAGCGGCAGCGATGCCGAAACGCGATGCATTTGATGATCTCGCGTTTCTACGTTCGATCACAGATTCCGGCGGCGCATCCGCAGCGGGAACCACGCGCACGAGCGGCGTGACTGATCAGGCGAAGACACTGCGGTGCACGGAATGTGGTACCATGAACTTCCCGACCGAGTGGTACTGTGAGCGGTGCGGTGGGGAGTTGGCGACGTTCTGATGTGATGTTCCGAACGACAACGGCCTCGATCTATTTGATCGGGGCCGTTTTTTTTGAGGTGGAGCGGAGAGCAGGGACATTCGCGATTGCAATCAACGTGTTGAATTCAGCAATTCGACATTGAACAGCAAACAAAAAAG
>JBDUBA010000462.1:0-6161 GCA_040004335.1 Gemmatimonas sp. | reverse complement strand
GTTTCCGATTGATTGAAAACTATATGACCGAACGAATTCGTACCCGGTTCCTTGTCGTAGGTAGCGGCGTTGCCGGATTACATGCCGCATGGCGGGCCTCGGCACACGGGGAAGTGATCCTGCTCACCAAGCGATCGCTCTTCGATTCAGCCACAGCGTATGCACAAGGAGGGATTGCTGCTGCCCTCGGGGCGGGCGATTCTCCCTCGTTGCACCGGTTGGATACGCTGGCCGCCGGGGCAGCGCTGTGTGATGCGGAAGCGGTGCAGGTACTCGTTGAGGAGGGACCGGCCCGCGTGCGCGAGCTTCAGGCGGCGGGCGCCCACTTCGATCTCGAACCCGACGGCGACTTCAAGCTGGGGAAAGAGGCCGCTCACAGCCGTCACCGCATCGTCCACGCCCATGGCGATCAGACCGGCGCCGAGGTCGCCCGAGCGCTCGTCGCGAAAGTGCGCGAGCATCCCAACATTCGAGTGATGGAGACGGCCCGCGTGCTCGACCTCCTCCTGCATGACGACGGATCGGGCGCCCAGTGCTCCGGCGTTAAGGCGAGCATTGCTGGAAAAGCCATTGAAGTGATCGCCGACGCGACGGTCCTCGCCACCGGCGGATGCGGGCAGATTTTTCGCTACACCACGAACCCCCAGGTCGCGACCGGTGACGGGTTTGCCATCGCCCATCGCGCCGGCGTTCGGTTAGCCGACATGGAGTTTGTGCAGTTTCATCCGACGGCACTGGATACGGCCGAAAATCCGCTCGCCCTCATTTCCGAGGCCGTTCGCGGCGAAGGAGCGAAGCTCCTGAACGCCCTCGGCGAACGCTTCATGCAGAAGCGCCATAAGCTCGCCGAACTCGCGCCGCGCGACATTGTCGCACGCGAAATTTTTCGGGAGCAGCAGGCCCACGGCCCGGTGCACCTGGACGCGCGAAAGCTTGGAAAGGCGTTTTTCACCCGGTTTCCCGGCATTACGGCGCTGTGTCGCGCGCGCGGCATCAATCCGGCCAAAGATCTGATTCCGGTCACTCCGGCCGCGCACTACATGATGGGAGGTGTGGTCACCGACCTCGCTGGCCGATCGAGCCTGCCGCGCCTGTATGCCGTTGGTGAGGTCGCGCGCACGGGCGTTCATGGCGCGAACCGGCTGGCGTCCAACTCGTTACTCGAGGGGATGGTGTTCGCCGAACGCGCGGCTCGGGATCTGATTCAGACTCCCAAACGTTTACCCGCACCGCGGGCCACGCGCTGGAAAGTGCCCGAACTCGAAGATCGCGGCGCCGCACAAGTGGCAGCCGACGAGGTGCGCATGCTTATGTGGGAGCATGCAAGTATTGCACGCACCGCACGCGGGCTCAGGAAATGCATCGCCGCGCTGGATGAAATTGCCCCGCGCCTTCCGGCCGGTGCGACCGAAGAACGCAATCTCGTGGAAACCGCTCGCCTTGTGGCCGAGGCCGCACTTTTGCGCAAGGAGTCGCGTGGGGGCCACTACCGGAGCGATTTTCCAAAGGCCCGCCGCAAATGGCAGGGTCGCCATATAACCTGGTAGCAATGACCAAGCTCGAAACACACACCGACAAGCCGCTGCACGACGCGATTCGCAAACTGGCCGCCGAAAGAGGTGCCGTGATTCTCGCGCACAACTACGAACGGCCCGAAGTGCAGGATGTTGCCGACTTTGTTGGTGATTCTCTCGGACTTTCGCGCGAAGCCGCCGCAACGAACGCGCAAGTGATCGTGTTTTGCGGCGTCCATTTCATGGCCGAAACTGCGGCAATCCTGTCGCCCGAAAAAACGGTGCTGCTCCCCGATCTCGCGGCCGGCTGTTCGTTGGCCAGTACGATCAACGCGGAACAGCTTCGCGAGTGGAAAGCGGAGCATCCCGGTGCAATCGTGGTATCGTACGTGAACACCACCGCCGAAGTGAAAGCGGAAACTGATTATTGTTGCACGTCCGGGAACGCCGTTGACGTCATCAACGCAATTCCCGCGGACAACGAGATTCTTTTTCTGCCGGACATGTTTCTGGGCGCACACGTTCGCCGGGTAACGGGGCGCCGCAATATTCGCGTATGGATGGGCGAATGCCACGTACACGCTGGCATCGATCCCGAACATATCACGCGCACCCGCGCTGCCTACCCCGGCGCTGAGTTCCTGATTCATCCGGAGTGCGGTTGCGCAACGTCGGTGGTTGAAGCAATGTCGGCTGGTGATGTTGATCCTGCCGGCGCACACATTCTCTCCACCGAAGGAATGATTCGACGGCCCGCGCACTCGAACGCCGATACATTCATCGTCGCAACGGAAATTGGCATTCTGCATCGGTTGCGACGCGAGAATCCAAACAAGAAGTTTGTCGCGGCGAACGATAACGCCCAGTGCGCGTACATGAAGGTCACGACCTTGCCCAAAGTGCTGCGGGCGCTGCAAAACATGGAGCATCGCATCACGGTCCCACCCGACATCGCCGCTCGCGCTCGAACCGCCATCGAACGGATGGTCGCTATTGGGGGCGCACCCCAACACGCTGCTGTGGCCGAGGATCCTGGTGAATGAGTAATTACCATCCGCCGTTGCGCTCGACGCCCCCGCATGCGCATCCAGCAATAGAGCGCCGCAGCAAGCCTCGCCAAGTGCAGACATCTCCGTCGGTTCCCGACGGATTTCCGCTTTCCGAGGCCGAACTCGACGCGCTCGTTCGCGCGGCGCTTGACGAAGACCAGGCGTTCAACGATGTGTCCACACTCTCAACTGTCGCGTCAACGCGGAGTGTCACAAGCGCGATCATCGCGCGGACCGAGGGCGTCATTTGCGGGCTGCCGCTTGCGCAGGAGGCGTTCCGGCAGCTCGACCGATCGCTGGTGCAAACAGTCGCCACTGAAGATGGCACGCGCGTCGCACGCGGAACCGCGGTGTTACGGCTGTCCGGGCACGCGCGCGGAATGTTGTCGGCCGAACGCGTGGCGCTCAATTACATGCAGCGTTTGTCGGGAATTGCGACACTCACCGCACAGTTTGTCGATCTCGTGCGCGGAACCGATGTCAAAGTGCTCGACACGCGCAAAACGACACCGGGTTGGCGTCGCCTCGAGAAGTATGCAGTGCGAATGGGCGGTGGCACGAATCACCGGTTCGATTTGCAAGCGGGGGTGTTGATCAAGGACAATCATCTGGCCGCCTTGGGCGGCGACATCGCTGCTGCCATTTCGCGTGCGCGCGCGCTGGTCGCGCCAGGCGTTCCCGTCGAAGTCGAGTGTGATTCGCTCGAGCAGGTGCGCGACGCCATCAACGCCGGTGCCGATTGGGTGTTGCTCGACAACATGACGATCGCACAACTCGACACCGCGGTCGCGATGTGTCGCGGAAAAGCGATTACCGAGGCGTCGGGAGGTGTTACGCTCGAAATGGTGCGGCGCATCGCCGAAACCGGCGTCGATCGCATCTCCATTGGCGCCCTCACCCACTCGGCACCCGCGCTCGATCTCGCACTCGATTTCGAACCGGTGTAACGCGGCTTTTTCGCGTCAAAATTTACGCATGTGTGCCACGCTGTTTTCAATTCGTTCGTTTCGCCACACGTTTTGCAGCCACAGGCAAAGTTTATGCCCGTACGACAACCCCCCGTTACCGATTTCGCGGTTCGCGTGCTGTTGGACAGCATTGTCGATTACGCCGGACTGTTTCCGCCGGCAAACGTGAATATGGCCACCGCCGTTCGCAACTTCGCCCACTATCGCGCCAGCGAAAGCGGCTGGATGCTCGGACGATTCATCTGTACGGCGAAATTGTTGGAGCAATTTTCACGTGACGCCGAGCTGTATTTGCCCCGCGATGCGGGCGCGCTGGCGTGGCACCTGTCCGTGACCGGCAGCGGCGATATTGACCGCGACATGCAAGAAATCACGGCCTTCAACAAACGCCACCGCATGTGTTTTGACGAATGCAATGCCATCGCGGATGCATACGAAGTGAAAGCGAGCAGCGTCGAGGAGGTGCACGACATACACGCTCGCGTTCCGGTTGCGCTGCGAACGTTTATCGAAGTACCGCTGTCAGATAATCTCACCCGGATTGTCGAAGCGATTGCAGCGACCGGCCGTCGCGCGAAAATGCGCGTGGGTGGCATCACGGCCGATGCGTTCCCGTCCAGTGAACAGATCGCGCGGTTTCTGATCGCGTGCGCGCATACGGGAGTGGTCGCCAAGGCCACAGCCGGGTTGCATCATCCGCTGCGCGACGCGTATCGCCTCACGTACGACGATAACGCGCAAAAGGCGGTGATGTACGGGTATCTCAATGTTTTCCTGGCTACGGCGCTGGTTGGTTCCGGCGCCTCCACGCGCGACGTTGTCGCGATGCTCGAAGAGCGCGACGCCCACCACATCACGTTCGACGCAACGCATTGTTACTGGAGCGGCGGATCGAAACCGTATGCGCTCGACCGAGCTTTTCTCGCGCAGATGCGAGATCGTGGTCTCGTGAGTTTTGGATCATGCTCCTTTACCGAACCGGTAACTGAAACGCGCGCACTGGGGTGGTTGTGAACCAATCGATGCCAAACGTTGAAAACCTGATGCCGATTGGTGGCGACGCTACGCATCATCCGTCGCTCAAAAGCTGGGTGGAGTCGGCCAACGTCGCGGGCTGCGATTTTCCCATTCAAAACCTTCCGTTCGGCGCGTTTCGGCGGCGCGATTCGAATGAAGGCGTGCGCATTGGTGTCGCGATCGGCGAGGAAATTCTCGATGTATCGGCGTGCCTCGCCGCGAATCTGCTGCCTGGCAGTGACGCTGCCGCGCGTGCGGCCGCGCTCCGGTGCGACGAGCCGTCGTTGAATGGGTTGATGGAGGAGGGACGTGCGCCTGCACGCGCATTGCGATCGGCGCTTTCCGCGCTGTTATCCGAGAATGCGGCCAGCAACTTGCAACAAACCGCGCGCCACGCCCTCGTGGCACAAGCAGATGCGGAACTGTTCCTCCCTGCACATATTGGCGACTACACCGACTTTTATGCATCGGTGCATCACGCCACCAATGTCGGCGCGTTGTTTCGTCCAGACAATCCGCTGCTGCCCAATTACAAGTGGGTACCAATCGGATATCATGGACGCGCATCATCCATCGTGATCTCGGGAACGCCAGTGCGCCGTCCAAACGGACAACGCATGGCACCCAACGCCACGGAACCGGCATTCGGTGCGTCGCGCTCGCTCGACTACGAACTCGAACTCGGCCTCATTCTTTGCGGCGATAACAGGCTGGGCGACACCGTCAAAATGAACGACACCGAGTCACGCATGTTTGGCGTGTGTCTGCTCAACGACTGGTCCGCGCGTGATGTGCAAAGCTGGGAGTATCAGCCACTCGGGCCGTTTCTCGCGAAGAACTTCGGCAGCAGCATTAGTCCATGGGTCGTCACACTCGATGCGCTCGCCCCATTTCGCGCGCCACTGGCCCCGCGCGCCAACGGCGACCCCACGCCATTGCCGTATCTCACCAGCGACGCCGATTCCGCACACGGCGGTTTTGACATCACAGTGCAAGTCTGGTTGCGCACAACGGCGATGCGTGCGCAGCATATTGCGGCCGAGCGCATTTCGCAGGGGAATTCGTTGGATTTGTATTGGACGTTTGCGCAGATGGTTGCGCATCACGCCAGCAACGGCTGCAACCTCCGCGCGGGCGACTTATTGGGAAGCGGAACAATTTCTGGTCCGAAACCTGAAAATCGGGGTTGCCTTCTGGAACTCACTCGGCGCGGCGCCGAACCAATCGTACTTTCAAACGGCGAGACGCGCGCATTCCTCGAGGACGGTGATGAAGTGATCCTGCGTGCGGGCGCCGAACGCGACGGTGCGGTGCGTATCGGACTCGGCGAGTGTAGCGGCGTAATTCTGCCCGCCGTGTGACGGCGATGCAGTGAAACCTCCCGACGCGGTCAGTGTGAGCGGCGGCCATTGGAGCCCGTCTTTAACGGCAACAGCGTTGAAGCGGGGCAACGGATTCGGCGGATCAATCGGTACATCGGCGCAAGTGAAACGTTTTTGAATGATTTCTGCACGCCGAACTCACGTAACTGGTTGCAGTGCACTTTCAATACTTTTTTGGTGCGGAGGTGCGGAGGTGCGGAGGTGCGGAGGTGCGGAGGTGCGGAGGTGCGG
>JBDUBA010000433.1:0-6166 GCA_040004335.1 Gemmatimonas sp. | reverse complement strand
CCGGGGTACGGAGCGCCGTTAAGCGACGGTAGATGTCCAGCTTGGCCACCTGCGACCCGATGTAATCGTCGGGCAAGTAGGCTGGTACATCAACAGACACATCCGCTGGGACAAAGGGTTTCTGCCCGCCCTGCCCTTGCGACAGCTGTGTGACGGTTTCGTCCAGCAGGCGAAGATAAAGGTCGAATCCGACGGCGTGCACAAAGCCTGATTGCTCGGGCCCCAGCAGATTTCCAGCGCCTCGCAATTCCATGTCCTTGAGCGCGATCTGATAACCAGACCCGAGCTCCGTGTTTTGCTCCAGCACCTGCAGTCGGCGCTCGGCGTCGTCGTCCACGCGGTCGGGGGACAATAGATAGCAGTAGGCGCGGCGGTGCGAGCGGCCAACGCGTCCACGGAGCTGGTACAGCTGCGCGAGGCCCAGATGGTCGGCGCGATTCACGAACATCGTGTTGGCGTTTGGTACGTCCAGGCCGCTTTCGACGATGAGCGTGGACACCAGGATGTCGAGTTCGCCCTCGACAAACTTGCGCATCACTTCTTCGAGGTCGCGCTCCTTCATTTGTCCGTGACCAACGCCTACGCGGGCACGCGGCACGAGACGTTTGAGATGATCGGCAATGGCCATGATCGTCTCGATGCGATTGTGCACGAAAAACACCTGCCCGCCGCGATCGAGTTCGCGACTGATACCTTCGTCAATCAACGCGTCATCCCACGGCTCGACGAACGTGAGCACGGGTGAGCGATCGCGCGGCGGCGTCTGCATCAACGTCATGTCGCGGAGTCCTGCGAGGGACTGATGCAGCGTGCGTGGAATTGGCGTCGCGGTAAGCGTCAACACGTCGGTCTCGAGCTTCATCTGCTTGAGACGTTCCTTGTGTTTCACACCGAAGCGGTGTTCTTCGTCGACAATGATGAGACCGAGCTCGTTGAATGCAACATCGGGACTGAGCAGGCGATGCGTACCAATAACGATGTCGATTTTTTTGTTCGCAAGATCGGTAACCACCACCGCCTGTTCTTTTGCCGTTTGGAAACGACTCATCACCTCAACGCGCATTGGAAAATCGGCCAACCGATCGCCAAAGGTGCGTGCGTGTTGTTCGGCGAGAATCGTTGTTGGAACGAGCACCGCAACCTGACGTCCGCTTTGCACTGCCTTGAAGGCGGCGCGAATCGCGATTTCCGTTTTACCGTACCCGACATCGCCAACCAGCAAGCGATCCATGGGCCGGTCGCCTTCCATGTCCTTCTTGACGTCGACCGTGGCCTTGCGTTGGTCGGGCGTGTCTTCGAAGAGAAATGAACTTTCGAGCTGACGTTGCCAAGCGCCGTCAACTGCGTGGGGTGGTCGGGTGGCCACCTTACGACGCGCGTACAGGTGCAGGAGCTCCTGCGTCATTTCCAGAATGGCCATGCGCGTTTTTTCGCGCTGGGCCTTCCAACGATTGCCGCCAAGTTTGTGGAGGCGGGGCGGAGGTGCGTCGGCGCTGACATCGGTGGCGGACCGGTAGCGTTCGATCTGATCGACCGCGTAGAGCGGGACGTTTAGCCGGTCGCCACCTTCGTATTCAATAACAACGGCTTCGATGGTGCTTTCGCGAACGAAAATTTTTTCAATGCCGCGATAGATGCCAATGCCGTGTTCGAGATGCACGACGTAATCGCCAGCCTTGAGTGCACCGATACTCTCGAGCGCCGCGCCACTCGTGTACTTGCGCGTGCGACGCAGCCGGCGATCACGACGGAAAATTTCGTGATCGGTGAGCACGCGCATTTTGCCCGGCACAATAAATCCGCCGCCCAACACACCAATGGCCAGCGACGCGTGCAGCGGACCGTCTTCTGCGAGAAGTTCGTCAAGGCGTTCCGCTTGCCCTGCATTGTCGCAGAGGATGATTGTATTGAGCCCATCGCGCGTGAGACGCCGCAGCGTGCGGATGTCGCGTGAAATGAGTTCGGGCGCGCGCAGCGGAAACGAAATGTCCGGTTCGGGTCCGGCTGGTGCGGCCGGAACTGCGGCGCTCACGGCGCGATGTGGCGGTTCGGCAATACGCAGCGTGCCAAAGCGCGCGAGGCGCGATGCCATGACGGGCGGCGCCGCAAACAGCTCTTCGCGCGGTACCACTTCCTCGCCGCGACGACGCGCAATTTCGAGGTGATGCAAGGCCTCATCCCACGTGCGCGTCAGTTCGGGCAAGATGCTGCTGCCATACGGCACCAGTATCATAGAATCGGGGCCGAACAATTCAGGCAGCGTGACACGTTCGAGATTGTTGCCGTCGGCGCGCACACGACCGTCCACCGGTAAGATGAGTGCGTATTCGGCGTCGCGCGTGGACCGCTGCGAGTTCAATTCAAAATGGCGCAGCTCGACAATTTCGTTGCCCCAAAACTCAAGGCGCACGGGTTCGGCCATGCCAAACGAGTAGATGTCGAAGATGCCGCCGCGCACCGAGTACTGCGCAACGTCCTCGACCATCAACACGCGTTCAAAGCCGATGGAATCGAGATGTGTCGCAAGATCTTCCGGGCGTTTCTCGTTGCCTTTCCGGAGTTCGAGGCGTGCACCCGACAATGCGCGCGGCAACTGCGTGCGCTCGAGCAGCGCGCGCGCGGTCGTGGTCAGAATGCGAACGGCGCTGCGTCCCAGTTTTTCGATCGTCTCAACGCGTTCGCCTGCAACTTCGGCGTGAGGTTCGACTTCACCAAACCCTTCGCGCGGCGGATACAGTGCGGCCGGAATATCATCGGCGAGCGCCTCGACATCGGCCAGCCATCGTTCGGCGTCATTCAATTGATCGGCTACAATAACAAACAGTCGATGCGGCATGGCGCGCGCGAGGGCCGCAACCAGCACGGCATCGCTTGATCCGGCCAGACCGCCCACGCGTAAAGACTTGCCCGGACCAGGCAACTCCTTGAAGAGACGTGCGAATGCTGGAAGCGCCTCGATTGCATCGAGGAGGCGTGGAAGTCCCATGAGGTTAGATCAACAATAACCGCGGGAACCCCTCAAGGAGAGGATTTCTACGCGGCGCGTGAACGTGGGGCGGATTTGCTGGATGTGGTATTCGCGTGAACCGCCGTCGCACTCATGCGCGAGATCCACGATTCGGCAATCAATGCGAGCATCGCCAACAAAATGAGCGGCCACGCAAATGAACGGCCAGCCGTCTGATCGAGAATGCTGCTGCGCCACGCGGTGGCATTGGTGGCCGTCGACACTTTGTCGCCCGTGATGCGGGCCAACAAAGCGCGATCGGTGGCGAGTGTCAAATCGGATTCTTCGCGTTCGGCGTTTACCACAAGCGCGCCGGTAACTGATGCATCGCGCCGCAACAAATACACGCCCGGTTCCGCTGGCGCGAGACCGGTCCGCGCGGCCGCTGCGTTGATGGTGCCATCGGGCATTTCGAGTGCCGTCACGGTCGCCGGTAGTGTCAGACGCGCGCCTGGAACTGATTGAATTAACTGACCATCGTCACCCAGCCGCATGGCAACGACACCAAACAACCACGGCACAAATGCCGGGCGGAGTGGCAAGTCGGTGGCGGTTGGTATCATTGGCGACGCCAGCAGCACGTATCCGGAACCCGCAACAACCCAAGGCGCATTACCAGCCGTCGCGAGCGTATCGCTTCGTGGTCGGGCGCCGCTCGTTCCACCACCGGCACTCGCCGGAATCAGCGGATACCGCTGCATAACTCTTGCGCCTTCGAGTGCGGAATCTGCGGCCGAGTGTCCAAATTGGGCGTTGATGCGCGCGAGCACAGGGTCGCGAGCAAGCGCGCCAAAACGCCACGGAATATTGAGGCGTTCGAGGGTACGATTGGCATCCCCAACGCGAAGCGGATCTGCGGGCGCGAGCAACAACACAGGTGCACCGAGCCCGCTGGCTTCGGCCCCACTCACTGCGACCCGCGCAATTCCTGTCGACGAAAGTCCGCCCGCATTCGCTGTGCCAAGGCGTGCAATGCGACCATCGTCGATGAGCGTGCCCAATGCGGCATTCACGAAAAGGCCTGATTCGTTTCGAATGTCGACGGACGGCGGAGGTGCAACGCGCACTGCAAAATAGCGAGCGTCGTCAGCGCGCAATTCGTCGGCGTCGAGTTCAACGGTGCCGCGCAACCATCCTTGCGTTGCGCTGCTCAACCGCGCTGCAACGTGTGCCGGATGTGCATAATCACCCGGCGCAACCGTGCCACGCGCGAGCGTGCGACCATTGAGTGCAATACGCCACGGCGTGCTGTCGGCACTCTGTATTTCGACGTTCACATTCCCTGTCGGCGTCCAGCGCTGCGGCTCGGGTGTGGCGCCCAACACGGCACGATTGCGAACAGCGGCGCGCGTAGGCGCGAGCACAATCACTGGCACTTCTCCGGCAGCAACGGCGCTATCGGTGGCGGCGCCCAGTGCGTTGCTCTGACCATCGGTAAGTACCGCAACAACCGGTGCACGTGGAGCACCGCCGCGCGCCAACGCTACGGCACGAGCAATCGCGGCACGTGTATCGCCGTGACCGCCGAGTGGACGCAACGCACCGAGCGCACTTTGCAACGCAGACGATGTACCGCCGGTGATTTTGCCATCCGCGGTGACAATCCAGCCACGATCTTCCGGCGCCAGTGCGCCGATCAAGGCGCGCGCTTCACTTTTCAATTCGTCGAGGACAGGACGGCTGTTCACGACCAATCCGCTGCTCATCGAATTGTCGATCACGATGGCCACCGCAACGGGCGAATGCCCGACACCCGCAAGGCGCGCAATGGGACGCGCGGCGGCGAGTGCGAGCGCCACCACTGCCAACAATCGCAACAACAACAGCACGCGATTTTTGAGTTTCCGATCGCGACTGTGCTCGCGCTCCATGCGGAGCAAATACGCAACCGCCGGAAAATCGACGATGCGGCCAATGCGCCGACGCAACAGATGTATGAGCAACGGCACGCCCGCGAGCGCGCCAAAAACCAGGAAATACGGAGCGAGAAAGGCCAAGCGTAATTCCTAGATGACGGACGGCACGTGAGCACCCCCGCGCGCCATGAGCTCGCGGATGGGGCGATTGTACGCTTCGTCCGTAAGCGCCAACGTGTAGCGCGCACCCGCCCGCCCGATGGCGGCGCGCCACTCAGCCACGGCTTCCGTCACGGTTTCGCGATACTGTTGCGCAATGTCCGCGGTCGCGGCCGGCACCTGCACGCCTGATTCAGGGTCGCGGTACATCGCTTCGCCTTCTTCGGGAAAATCGCGTTCGGCCGGATCCATGATGTGCGCAACCAGACATTCATGACCACGCGCCCGGAGCGCGCGTAGTGCATCCGCCACGGGTTCCGCTTCGACAAGCAAGTCGGACAACAACACCACAAAACCCGGTCGCTGAATCATGGTGCCCGCGCGGTTCAGCGCCGCAACGACATCGGATTTCTCGCCGCCGCCCGGCTCACTGAACGACGTGAGAATGCGATTCCACTGTTTCTGCGATCCGCGCGGCGGAATCACGGTGCGGACCTCATCATCAAACCGAACGAGGCCGACGGCATCACGTTGGCGAATCAGGAGCAGCGACAGTGCAGCGGCCAGATGCTCGGCGTACGACATCTTCGTCAGCCGTGCCTCGCTGCCGGACCAGTGCATCGACTTGCTCACGTCAAGGACGACCACCGCCCGAGCGTTCGTCTCCTCCTCGAACAGCTTGACGACCCAGCGATCGGCTCTCGCCGCAATTTTCCAATCGAGGTAGCGGAGGTCATCGCCGGACTGATACGGACGATGCTCCGCAAACTCCACCGAAAAGCCCTTCCGCGGCGACCGATGCAGGCCGTTGATGAAGCCATCGACGACCCAGCGGGCCACCAGCTCCAGGCGGCCAAGGGCGGCGAGGGCGGCAGGATCCATCTGATCGGCGCGGGGAGCAGGCATGGCGCGAAAAGTGGCCTGATGCACCGAAAGCGACAACCGCGCGCGGACGAAGCGCCACGCGGCGGGACCGGAGGAACGACGCCAAATCATCGGATAGCCAGGAAAAGCAGCCTAAAAAGCCGAAGAACGAAAAGCAGCCTAATGGCCGAATGGGCCAGGCAGCCTTGGAAAGGGGCTGCAGCTAAAGGGCCGAACAACTGACTGCAGCCGAAGAGCCGAAGAAATGACTGCAGCCGAA
>JBDUBA010000508.1:0-20789 GCA_040004335.1 Gemmatimonas sp. | reverse complement strand
GAATGTTGAATATCGCGCACGTAGTCTGTTGTTGCATGCGGCAAATTGTTTTTCGTCGAGCCGAGCATTGAAGTTGAGGCCCCGTAGTCCGTCGTTGCATGCGAAAGATTGTTTCACGCGGAGATCGCGGAGGAGCGGGGCACCATACACTCGAGCGCGCGGAGAGGCGCGGAGGACCGCACGTGGATTGTTTCACCGCTGCACGCGAACGATTGTTTCACGCGGAGATCGCGGAGGAGCGGGGCAGCATACCCTCGAGCGCGCGGGGAGGCGCGGAGGACTGCGCGTGAATTAACTCTCATCACTTGAAACTGTACTGCCGAATAACAAATTGCAGCCGAGAGGCCTTTTGGCCTTCGGCTGCAGTTTGTGAATCGCGCGTTCGACTGCAGTTTGTTATTCGCCGCTCTGGCCGATCAGCCGTCGGACCATTCGGCCCGACGGCGTCGTTGCCTTACATGCGCCACGACAAGCCAACGAGCAACCGGTTGATCTGAAAGAAATCAACGCCCTGATGCTCCACCGTTAAAACCGGCGCCGCCCGCGTCGTTCCCGGGTTCTTCAGCAGCGGAATCGAAACGCCGTAGCCCAGGTTGATAATCCCTTCCAACCCGTCCCGTGTTCCAACGCGATCGCTGAAATTCAACACACCAAGACCACCGTACACATGCGGCTGAATTGTACGCGAATCGGTCAGACGAAACTTGCGGAACATGTACTGCGCGTTGCCAACGAGCATCGTCGAACGCCCGCCCGACCCGGCACCGAACGCCAACTCCGGAGCAAAGTGGAAGTGCGAATTCACACCGCCAATTGGCCCCAGATCAAAACGGCCACCGATCAGAATCTGCGCACCGTTATTGGCGGTGACCCCGCTGTACACCAACAACCCGCCGCGCGTGTCGTCGCCTTTCCAACTGTACGTGCGCTCGGTTGGATTGACCGCAGCAGATGCGGTTGCGGGAACCTGCACTACGGTAGTTGGCGGAACCGTCGGCGGTGCTTGCACCACCAGATTTGCCGTGCGTTCCTGCACGCGCACCGCAACGAGCGAATCGATGCGACGGTTAATGGCTTCGGTACGTTCTGCGTCCGTCATCGGTGGGCCCGACGTCTCCGCGGCTCGACGAGCGGCACTGTCCGCTGGTGAAATCGGGAGGCCGGGCCGCGTTGTTGCCGACGCTTGCGGCGGACCATACCGCACATACAACTCACCAACTTCCGGTACGGGCAACATGATGACGCGCGACGCGGCGCGCTTCGTGCTGTCCGCGCGCACGCTGTCAGCGCGCATCCGTTTGATGATCGTTGTGTCAACGCGCACCAGGCGACCATTCATCATCATCATCGAGTCGCGCATCATGCGTCCGTCCATCATCGCCGAGCGATCGTCGGGACGCGCGTTGGCCAGTCTGGCGGCCCACTCGATCGAATCTGCACGCATTTGCGCGCCCATCGAACGCTGACGTTCGACTCCGCGCTCGGCTGCACGAGAACCCGACTTGCCCGCGATGCTCACGCGGATGCCGACGGTGTACATCCAGTTGTGTCGAAGATCGGACGGCGATGAGACGCTGTCGGCGCCATTGCCTTGTCCGTACATGTAATCGCGAGCCGCTGCATTCAGCGCAAAACGTTCACCCAACGGCAGGGAAACTCCGCCACCGAGAATCAGACTCACCTTGTCATCCGAGCGTTGTGCGCGCGCCGTCGAGTCGTCTTGTTTGAAATCAAGCTTGCCTGCACCAGCCAATAGATACGGCGTCAACCCCGGCGATGCATTCAACCGGAACTGCATTTCACCGCCCCAACTCTGCAGCGATTCCGTGCGCTTGTAATCCTTGTCGGTACCGCGCCAGTAGAATGCGCGAACACCGACGTATCGGCCAAGATCAATACCCGCACGCAGGCCTGCCAACTCCTGATCGCGGAGACGTGTCGTGTTTGTCGCGGTTCCGGTATTCGACGACAACTTCTTGTCGAAGGTGAGCCGGCCGGCGAAAGGTTCAAGCGTGAGTGAGCCGCCACTCAATCCCCACTGCACACTCTGTGCAGCATTACGTTCGCGGTCATTCGTATTCAGGCCGAGCGGAATACCGACCGCTGCACCGATGCTCAGGTTGTGGCGCAATTTGTTCGCATCGGGATCGACCGGAATCATCGCACCAGTCGGATTGAAAATTGCGTACCGATCGGCGCGAATCATCATGTCGTCCGCGAAAATATCGAGGAAGAGCGGAGCATTGGCGCCGAAGCGCAATCCGCCGCCTGCGTTGAGCATGATCTGCTTGCTGGTCTTGCCGCTGTCCGGACGCAGTTCGAGTATGCCGCCGCCGGTTTTAATGAACGGTGCAACACCGCCGGACCAAAACTTCCACAGCACATTTGCGCCCATCGAGCGCACTTGCAGTCGCTGATCCTTCAGTTGATTCGCCAGATCTCCGCTCAGACCGAGTTTGTTGACGGCTGCGTCCACCTTGTCGTTGGTGAAGTAGAAGGCCTGGAGGGAAATGAGGCGTTCAAAATCGATGGATGCCAGACCGCCGTACAGCGAGTGATTCTTGAGGCCAAAGTCCTTGTCCCACTGCAGCGATGATACGGCGGGGGCCAACGTATAGCTGATTCCTTGCGCGTGTGCGACCGTCGCGTTCAGGGACAGAGCGCCCGTTGTTGCGGCTGTCGCCAGCAGCAGACCAGCACTTTTTAAGAAGTGTCGAGGTGCAATCTTCATGTGCGAGCTCCTACAAAGCTTTATAGCGCAAAAAAGGCACAGGACCGGCTTGTTAGCCGATGCTGCGCCTCCTACGAACGAAGCCAAACTTCGTCGATTAAGGATCCCAGGGTGGGAATGTTCTGAGTCGTACTCAGCTATACGGCTTAGGTTCCGTTTTCGGGGTAGGTTGATTCAATGCATCACTGTGGTGCGTTACGATGACGCAAGAGAAATTGCGCAGGCGTCCGGCGTGCTCCCACGGCGGTCACGCGGGGAAAGATCACGCCGCAGTCTGCAGGGGGCGCGACTGACCGTATGCGCGCGTAATGGCGGAGACTCTCGCTCATCGGGTCCTGTGGCTGTATTCTAGAGAAGGCAGTTGCCCCCTCCGTTCCTCCAGCACGCGAGCCCTCATGATCAGGCTGTCACGTCCCTTCGGCCGCACCCTCGCCAGCATCGCGCTTCCCAGTGTCGTGCTAGCGTCCATGCTCTCCGCGCAGAACTCGGCCGCACCCACTGTGCAGCCCGTCTCGCGAACTACAAGCGGTGGTGGCGCCGGGCGCCCCATCACGCCCACGGACATCAAGAACTGGAATTCGATTCGCCAGAGCGCACTGTCGAACGACGGCAAATGGTTTGCTTACACAATTGGTGCGACTGAGAGCAACGTCACCCTGGTACTTCGGAGTACGGACGCCGGCGCTGTCGAGACACGCATTCCCGTTGGCGCAACGGGCGGCTCCATGCAAATCTCGGGCGACTCCAAGTGGATGGGCTATCTCGTCACGGCCAATCGCCCGCCCGTTGGTGGCGCAGGTGGTCGCGCCGGCGGCGGACGCGCAGCGGGTGCTGGCGGCGCTGGTGGTGCCGGTGGTGCCGGTGGTGCCGGTGGTCGCGGCGGTGCTGGCGGTGCTGGCGGTGGCGCAGCGGACACGACGCAAGGCGCGAACGCAGCGGCCGATCGCAACGCGAACAAATTCGTGTTGATGAACCTCGCCACTGGTGAGAAAAAAGAATTCAACGGCATTCGTCGCTTCAGCTTTAACAGCGACGACAACCCAACGTGGGTAGTGATGCAGGCCGGGGGTGCCGGTGGCGGTGGCGGCGGTGGACGCGGTGGCGCTCCGAATCTGCTTGACATCCTGGCCAGTGCGGCGAGCGCCGGCGGAACCGATTTGATGCTGTACAACCTCGCGACCGGCGAACGCCAGAACATGGGTCAGGTTGGTCAGTACGATTTCAGCGACGACGGCGTGTACCTCGCGTACACGATGGACAACACCGATCAGTTTGGAAACGCGCTGCAGGTACGCAACATGACGACCGGTGCGATCAAGGCGCTCGAAAGCGACGACGTGTTGTATCGCCATCTTGCGTGGACCGACAGTTCACGTGCGTTGACGGTGATGAAAGGGAAAATCGCCACGACCGGTGGGGTGCGTGACACCGTCTTTTCGCTCAAGGTGTATCGCGGTATCGGTCCGAACGGCGCGGCCAGCAGCATGACGTTCTCACCTGAAGGACGCACGGATTTCCCCACCAACTTCAAACTCGCGTCCGAACGCGCGCCACGGTATTCGGCCGACATGTCGATGGTGTTCTTTGGTATTCGTGAAATGCCGAAACGTGCGGCGGCCGCGCGGAATCCATTGGTGGCCGCGGGCGCACCGGGCATGGGCGGGACAATCAATCAGACCGCCGGTGGTCGCGGTGCCAGCGGAACCCCTGCAGCAGATTCCGTTCCCTCACTCATTTTGTGGCACCCGAAAGACGAACGCTTGCAATCGCAACAGTTGGTGCAGGAATCGGCCGATCGCGCGTTCAACTACATGGTCGAATATCGGTTTGCCGATAACAAATTCGTGCGGTTGAGCGACGATTCGTTGCGCAACGTGACCGTCACCGCGAACGACAAATTTGCGTTTGCCAACGACAGCAAGCCCTACGCGCAAACCGCAATTTCCAACGGTCGCAACTACAACGATGTGTACGTGGTCGATCTCAAAACGGGCGCTCGTCGCTTGTTGTGGAAGAAGCGCCCCGCCACGGCCGGTTTCACGCAGCCATCACCGGACGGCAAGAAAGCACTGTTCTGGGGAACGGACGGGAACTACTGGGTGATCGATCTCGCAACGTTCGACAGCGTGAACATCACGAAGAAAGCGCCGGTGACGTTCATCGATACGGAAGACGATCACAACAACATTATTCCGAAGTCCATCGCCGGTCGCGGTTGGACGAAAGATGGATCGGCGGTAATTCTGTCCGACAACTGGGATTTGTGGAAGGTGCCGGTGGCCGCGAACCAACCGGCGGTAAATCTCACAGTTGACGGTCGCAAGAATCAGATTCGGTATCGCAACCTGTATAACTGGGCCGATGAGCGTCCGGTTGCCGGTGCCGGTGGTCGCGGTGGACGCGGTGGCGGTGCGGGCGCGGCCGATGGGATCGACATGTCGAAGCCATTGTACATCGCCACGTATGGCGAATGGACAAAGAAGGAAGGCGTGTCGCGCGTTGATGTGAACACCACTGGTGCGAAAACCATTCTGTTTGAAGACGCGAAGTTTGGTATTCAAAAAGCGCGTGATACCGACAAGTTTGTGTTCACGAAGCAGACGTTTGTTGATTATCCGAATTACTGGGTGTCCGGCGGCGATTTCAAGAATGCCAGTCAGCTGACCGACGTGAATCCGCAGATCAAGGAGCTCGCGTGGTCCAGCGGAACGCGTCTGATCAACTACACAAGCGACAAGGGCGACAAGTTGCAGGCCGCAATGTATCTGCCGGCCAACTTCGATCCGACAAAGAAATACCCAATGCTGGTTACGATTTACGAAAAACGTTCGCAGAACAAGAACGGCTTCGTGAATCCCAGTGAAACAGCGGCGCCAAGCCCACGCATGTACACAAGCAATGGGTACATCGTGCTCGATCCGGATATCGTGTACAAAATCAACGATCCCGGCATGAGCGCGGTGTGGTGCGTCGTGCCTGCGGTGAAAGCCGCCATCGCGACCGGTTTTGTTGACGGAGCAAACGTTGGTTTGTGGGGCCACTCATGGGGTGGTTATCAAACCGCGTTCCTCGTGACGCAGACAAACATCTTCAAGTCCGCGATCGCCGGTGCAGCACTCACCGACATGGTGAGTATGTACAGCTCGATCTACTGGAATTCCGGCGGAACGAACCAGGCAATTTTTGAAAGCAGCCAAGGCCGCTTCAAAGGAAATTTCACGGACAATTATGATGCGTACATCCGCAACTCACCCGCGTTCAACGCGAAGAAACAACAGACGCCGCTCATTTTGCTGCACAACGACAAGGATGGCGCGGTCGATTTCAATCAGGGGATCACACACTTCAACACGCTGCGCCAGCTTGGAAAAGACGTCATTCTCCTCGAATACGTCGGAGAAAACCACGGCCTGTCACGTCCGGTCAACATGAAGGACTACGCTGGTCGTATGGGCGAGTGGTTTGATCACTATCTCAAGGGCAAGGAAGCGCCGGACTGGATGAAGAACGGCATTCCGCGTTTGCAGATGGCCGATCATCTCCTGGCGCGCAAAGACTCAACCGGTGCGGGTGGGCGCGTCATCGTTCCGTAAACACGCGGTTTGATTTCAATTGCTGACCTGCTGTGGTGCCGTTCGCGCCACAGCAGGTCAGTTTACTTCAGAACCCACACGGGCGAACCAATGCAGTCAGAGGGAGAGAGTGCGTCAAGTGGTTCCTTGCCCATCGTGGTTCAGATTGGTTTTGCCGGGCTACGCCACATGTTGCCAACGGCTGCGCACCCAAATGCGAACGCCATGGAAGACATCGAGACCTTGGCCTGCACGCATCTCACCAAAGTCCTGCAATCCCTTCCGCAGGATCTCAAACTTTCATCGCATCATTTTTTGTGTGGTCTCTCGCAGATCGCAATTGGTGGCGATACGGTCTTCAGCAGGGCGTGTCAGTCGATCGGGATCACCCAGCGCATCTTGTTGCCGCAGCATCGTGAGGATTACCTGAACGCCGTTGGTTCGGACAATGCCGCAGACTTCACGCCAGCCGAGCAGCACGTCGCGCGCGCGTTGTTGGCGAGCCCGAACATCATTGAAGAGTCGGTGGTCAGCAGCGCCTCAACCCGACGCGAACGATTCGAAGATGTCAATCTCGAACTGATGGAGCAGAGTGATCTGCTCATCTGCCTTACGCGGGTTGATGCAACAGGAAAGGCCGGAGGAACACGCGATGTTCTCGACCGGGCAAGTCTTCGAGGACATCCAACACTCGAAATGCGGCTGGACGTACGTGGCAGTGCACCAACGTTCGAGAATCTCTGGTACAATCGCGAAAAATTTCACGCACCAGAAGTTCCGAAAGAATTGAGAGATGCGCGCATCAGGCGTGAAAGCTCCGAGCCCGGACACACCTCCGTGGCCCAGTACGCCTCGGCGCTCAAGTCCTATACAAGTGTGCAGGCAAAATGGCGACGCAAAGGATTCAAGGCGGCCGCTGTCGTGATCATCGGAACGCATCTGGCTGCAACCGTGTTCGCCGTGATTGCACTAAAAATTCACGTCGAGCACAGCGAAGGACCACTCCCACCGGCCGCGATTCTCATGCGGTGGTTACTTGGCATCGAAATCGGGTTGTTGCTTGCTGGTTTCGGTGTTCACCATTTTCTGCACCAGACACGTTCTGCCCGAATCTGGGCGTTATCCAGGTTGCTTGCCGAAATGGCGCGGTCCGTGGCTGCGTTAGCGCAGGTTCACACGCCGCTGGCGTACTTGTTCCGACTGCCCTTCCCCGCGTCAATTCGAGCCGTGGTGCGTACGATCAACGTCTTGCACCTCCGTTCGACGATGGCGGCGCGGGGGCAGCCATGGATCCCGAAACGTGACGCCTATGTGCAACAGCGGTTGCGCAACAACGGGCAATTGAACTATTACGAGAGAAGTTTGACGCGGGCGCAGAGTCTCCAGAAGTACGCACAGCGGTCGTTCATCGGCTGTTCGTTGGGCGCCATTGTTGCTTCGGGGCTGAAGTTGTATCTGGCCATGCACCCCGTCACGCTCTTGGTTGGCAATTACGAACTCATACTGGCGGTCCTCGGCGCACTGGCCGTTGTGCTCCCGGTTGCGGCGGTGGGGGCGATGTCGCTCGCGGCGTCGTTCGACCTGGAAGCTCGAGAGAACACCTATTCGGAAACGCTCGAATCACTGAAGACTTTGGTTCTGCACTTGGAGCAGGCCACCACCGAACGCGAGTTTACGCGTTTGGCGCTTGCGGCTGAGGAACGACTGCTGGGAGAGACGGCGGATTGGGCAGGGCGTCGGGCATACACAGGGGTGTCATGATGCGAGCGTGTCACTGAACGCGTCATCGCCGATGCGTCTCACTCACTGACCGCGGCTAATTGCGCTTGCCGCTTCAAGGCCTTTAGTTCTGGTTTACCGAGTGCAACGCGGTGATCCAGCATGGAGACAACGGGATGGGGAGTTATTTTGTCGTTCGTGCCACAGTTCAAAGTGGTCCGTTTGAAGAAGTCGAGATAGTCCGACAGATTCAGGAAGGCCTGCTGAGTCCAGATGATGTCTGCTGGAAAGCAGGAATGGCCGATTGGCGACCGATCGCGACGGTGATTACGGTCCCGCGTCAGCGACCGACACCAACGCTTCCCATTTCAGTGATTGGACAGTCGACCAACCGAACTCAAGACACGGCAACGGCAATCTCAAATCCGGTGCCGTTCCTGTACATCTCCAATCAACGTTTCGTCGTCAGTTCGCTGGCCTCATTCGGGATGTTTGACGCGTACTGGATCTACAAGAATTGGCGCTATGTAAAGGAACGCGACAAAATATCCATCTACCCATTCTGGCGAGGCATTTTCGCCGTGTTCTTCTGTCATAGTCTGTTGCGCCGCATTCGCGACGACGAATTGCTGAAGACGGCGCACGTTGAAACGTTTGACGCGGGCACGCTTGCCACAACCTGGGTCATTTTGCGCATCGTCTCCGGCATGGTGAGCAACGCGGCGGCGCCTTGGGCGTTGATTGTGGGCGGATTGATTCCAACATTTCTCTGTCTTTTGCCGGCGCAACGGAGCGTGAACAATTCGATCAGCAAGACGTGGCCTGATCAAAAATATCACAAATGGTCGGTTGGGCAGATCATTGTTGTTTCCCTCGGCCTGCTGTTTTGGGTTACCGCGCTCTACACAATTTCGTCCGAGTCATAGAATTCGTGGACGCGCCACTCGAGCGGGAATGGGATTTTTTTGATGATCTGATTTTGCACATCGAATCGGGTGATGTCATCCCGATCATTGGCGCCGAACTCCTCGAGATTGACGTTGGCGGTCGACAGGTGCTGCTTGATCGATGGATCGCCGAACAGCTCATGCATCAACTCAAACTCGACGTCTCGCAATTCCCGGCGGATTATGCGTTGGCGGATATTGTCGCGTGGGTGAATCGCAACAAGAAGCCGATTCATCCCATGGATTTATATGGCCGCGTACACGCGCTCGTGGAGAAACTCGGTAGCGTCCCGCCGCCAGGACTCCTCGAACTCGCTGGCATTCGCGACTTTCGCATCTACGTCTCTGCAACGTTTGATGAACTCATGCATCGCGCGCTGTTGCAGGCGCGGGGCGACGCATCGCTCGTACTGGACTCGCTCGCTTTTGCCACAACGCAACGCGAGAAGACCGCCTGGTACCGCGATCAACCGGCGGGCACAGCGTTTGTCTACCATGTCTTTGGCAGAACGAGCAATCGTCAAACGTTCGTGTTGAGCGACGAGGACAAACTGGAGTGGTTGCTCGCGATGCTGCCCACGGGCTCGGAACCGCGCCAGCTGTTCGACGAAATGTCACGAAAACACCTGTTGTTTCTTGGTATTGATTTTCCGGATTGGTTGGCGCGTTTCTTCTTGCGTGTGACCAAGCGAACACCGCTCTCGGCCGGTCGTGCCGAGCAGGAAGTTTTTGCGGGAACGCACATTGCCGGCGATCGCCCGCTAACCGGATTTCTCGAGGCCTACAGCGTGCGCACGCGTGTGTATCCGGGCACTGCGCGCGAATTTGTGTCCAATCTGTACCAACGTTGGATGCAACGAAACGGCAATCGTCCGCTGCCCACAACGCGGGCAGTGACGGCGCCAGCGGGTGTTGAGCGCGAAACCCAGCGTGCGCGCGACCACGTTTTTCTCAGCTATCGGCGTGAAGATAAGCGTGTGGCCGAGGAAATTCGCGTGCTGCTTGAGAATGCCGGCGTTGACGTATGGATGGACACGGAAATCCCGGGCGGTGTTGAATGGGATCGCCGCATTCGACACGCGATTGCGGAATGTTTGCTGTTCATCGCCATCGTCACGCCCGAAATGTTGACGGTTGATGAATCGTATTTTCTGGAAGAGTGGCGACTGGCTGTCGATCGCCGCCGCAGAATGAACGCAGCCCGCCCATTCATTGTGCCGATCGCAGTTGGGGACGTGAACCCGCAACATCAGGATTTGCCATCGGAGTTTTCATCGTCACAGTGGAGCACGTTTGTACCGGGCACACTTGGCGAGAAATTATGTCGCGACGTTGTTGATGCGGTGCGTTCCGTGCGAAGCCGTCGCAGTGGAGCGTTGGTCGAGTGACCGGGCAAACCGTGCAGACCGTCGTACAGGATGCCGATCGTCCGTGGCCTGGCCTGTTGTCGTTCTCAGAAGATGCGAAAGACTATTTTCACGGCCGCGATCAGGAAATTGACGAACTTGTCCGGTTGTTTCGCCGGGAAACGACGACCGTGTTGTACGGGCAGTCCGGGATTGGCAAGACCTCGCTGCTGCGCGCCGGACTGTTTCCCAGGTTGCGCGAAATCGATTTGCATCCGGTTTACATTCGCTTCAACCTTGACGATGTCGCCCGCGTATCGCCCGAGCAACAAATTGGCGATGCGATTCGATACACGCTCGATCGTCAGCGCATTGATGGACCGCGCCCAGCGCGCGACGGGTCAATCTGGGAATATCTGCACCGGCACGATCTGGCGCTCTGGAGTCGACGCAACAAACCTGTGCGCGTGGTGCTCGTCTTCGATCAGTTCGAAGAACTCTTCATTCACGCGCGCCGCGGTGCGCGTGAGGGCGTCATCGTTGACGAACTGATTGAGCTCCTTGCGGAACTCGTCGAACATCGCCCACCGGCCGCACTCGATCTTCGCATTGACAATGATGCCGCACTCGCCAACCAGTTCCAGTTTGGACACGGGGATTATCACATCCTCATTTCATTCCGTGAAGATTTCCTGCCCGAGTTCGATGGCTTGCGCTCCAGAATGCGCATGGAGTTGCACAATCGGCTACGATTGCGTCCCCTCAACGCGTTGCAAGCCATGCAATCCGTTCTGGGAACCGCGGGTCCACTCGTTGATGAAATTGTCGCACAGCAAATAGTCACGTTCGTTACGGGCACGGAGCAGATCAATCGTCAGGTCGCGCCGGAAGAACAGGAGATCAATCCGGCCATCCTTTCGTTAGTGTGTTACCAACTGAACGAACGACGACTCGATCGTGGCCTGCCGCGAATTGAACCGGAGATGGTGGCCGGTTCCAAAGAGGAAATTCTCCGACGGTTTTATCAGACGTCGGTAAGAGACGTCGATCCACTGGTGTCCGGTTTTATTGAAAAAGAACTGGCGACCGCCAGCGGCTTTCGTCAATCGCTGCCGCTGATGGATGCGCTCAAGCGGCCCGGCGTTTCAATGGATGCAATCAGTGCGCTGATCCAGCTTCGCATCCTGCGTACGGATGATCGCCAGGGAGTGAAACGCCTCGAACTATCGCACGATGTGTTGGTTCCCATCGTTGTGGCCGAAGGAGAACGGCGCCGCCGAGTGGAAGAATCGGCCATGGAGCACGCCCGGAAAATTGATGCTGAGTGGAGTTCCCGACGCATTCGAAACAAGCAACTTCGAAACTACGCGGGCATCAGCGTGCTCATGTTGTGCGTCATTGCAGCGACAGTTTGGGTGCAGTGGCGTGATCGCAATCAGCAGCTGGCCGGCGATCGCATCAATGCGCGGCAGCTCCATGCGTTGATGTTCATTTCCGGTTCGAACGATGGCTGTTTGTATCAACGTTACGCTACCGCCGATCTTGATGAAGCAAAAGCGAACGAAGCAACGTCACCAGGGGTGCAATCTGCAACTTCCGCGCGGGCGTTGGATGCCTGGTTGACCGCCGAACGTGATTCGTTCAAGGTCATGATCGACGACAATGCTCGCGATGCGCGCGCGTCCGCCTACTATTTGCTGTACTCAGTGCTCAGCGCGCAGGTAGAGCCATTTGATACAACTGCTACAGTTCTGAATCGGACGGAAGAAATGGCGCAAACGTTGGCAGACGCTGAAAAGACGACGCGTCCCTCCGACCTGCAGGTCGCGGCGCTGGCACACCGTGCGATGATGTGCCTGGCGCAACGACACAACGACACGCTCGCCAACGCGCGGAGCCTTCGTCGGGCAGTTGCCGCTGTTGTTGCAATTCCTGCACGCGGAGACTCAACGCTCGCCGAGCTTGGGCAGGCCGCTGAGGGGTTGTATGAGCTGTACGACGCGGCCGCGCCCACTGATGAAATCGATGGTGTCTCCGCCCGTAGCTGGATCACCGAACGCGAAGTGGCATTGCGGAATGCCTGGGTTGCCAAGCTCCCGGCATACGACCGACGCGTTGACGATCTCGGTCGCGCTTGGTCGCGGCGCAGTCAGGCCTATTTCGAACGCCGTGAATTCACGCAGGCCATGACGGCAAACGATTCAGCCATTGAATACCTCGGCCGGGCGTACCGGCAGGATACAACTGAAAAGGACGTGGAAAGTTCTTACTTCAGCGTGCTGGGTAGTGATTCCTACAAGGCGCTGTTTGCGAAAGACTACAAGCGGGCCATTGCGTCCGCCGACGAAGCGATTCGTCTGCATCCAACGAACAGGTACTACTCCGAATGGATTGTTGGCAACAAGCTCGATGCGTTGTTGCTTCTCAGACGTTTTCCCGAGGCCGACACACTGACGGCACTGTTTGGGCCAAAACGAGTGTGGTTTTCCAATACATGTCAGTATTGGGCAGCGCTCATGTTGAACGATTTTGGCGCGTTGCGTCGCGAAAAACTGATCAACAGCGATTTTGACGATTACGAACGCTACTTCCGGCAAGTTGTCAGCGCCGGGAAAATTGATCCCAACACCACAGCGCGAGATTGCAAATGAGCACTGACCGCATTTGGTATTACACCGTCGACGACCGCGCGCACGGACCGGAATCGTGGGATGGCCTCATCAGTGCCGTGCAGCACGGTAATCTGAAAGCCGATGGCGACGTTTGGTTTCCTGGATTGAGCAACTGGATTCCCGCCGCACAGGTTCCGGGCATTCACGCTCCCGCATTGCGCAAACCGTCCGACGAAGCTCCGTCGCTCTCGGCGGGTCGCGCCGTTCCGCCGCCCATTGTTCTGCATCGTCTGAGTGCAGCACAAACCGGTGGCGCACGACCGGGTGTTGTTGCGTCGCGCACGGTCCGTCTGGTCGCGTTTCTCGTCGACATGGCGGCAATGGTAACCGTCGCGTTCATGTGTTTCCTGCTGATGATGTTCAGTTCAATAATGCAGGGCGGCAACACCGATAACGTTTCTGAGTCTGCATGGGTGTTGTTGATCTTCGGCACGCTCGCGTTCGTGTTATGCGTACTCGCTGGTTTTGAGATTGCGAACAACGGCCGTTCGTTCGGCAAAAAGCTTGCGGGATTGCGAGTGGTGCGCGTTGACGGCAAAAATGCATCGGCAACAAGACTGGTCCTGCGCACGTTCATCAAAATAGTCCCGCCCGTGATTTTAGCGCTTGCCGCCATTGGAGCGGCGGGAGACAAGGGATGGTGGATCGCGTTGGGAATTTGCCTGCTGCCAGCGCTTCCGGTATTGCTTCTGCCCAAACGAACGGGTCTGCACGACCTGCTGACGAATTGTACGGTCGTTCGCATCTGAGACGTTCAGCCGGCCGACGTACCGCTTCGCGAACTAATTTCGTCAATCGTCTCGGATCGCAGTCAACGGGTCAACCTGCATTGCGCGCCGAGCCGGAATCCACGACGCCACTAGCGTCATCAACGCCAGTACGCTCGGTACCGCGATCAATGTCGGAGCGTCAAATGCCGTTACGCCGAACAACAACGCGGTTAGCAGTTGACCGAGCAGCAACGCGGCGATGGTACCAACTACAACACCCATGGCTGCCAGTTTGCCGCCCTGCGTGAGCACCATACCGAGTATCCGTGATGGACTCGCACCAAGCGCGAGACGCACTCCGATTTCGCGCTGACGCTGCGACACTGCGTACGCCATCACGCCGTACACACCGAGCACCGCGAGCAGTAGTGCAGCCGCAGCAAACGCGCCGACCAGCGTGGCATACAAACGAGGTAAGGCAACGGCACTCCCCAGCTGATCCTCCATCGTCGGATAGTCGGGCATCGGAATGAGTGGGTCAACTTCTTTCAAGGCTTGACGCAACATTCTTGCCGACGCGGCAACGCCGCGCGCCGGTTCGATGATCAGCGTGACCGCGCGCGCCGGAAATTGCGCAAAGGGCAGGAACAACTCGGGCTTGTACGGCTGGTTTGGCCCGTCGTGACGATCGGATGCAACGACGCCAACCACCGTGATGCGCGGAGCCGCAGAATCAGATCCCGTTGCCAATATGCGCCCCACGGCGTTCTGGCCCGGGAAATATCGACGCGCCGCTTCATCGTTGATGATGCCCACCTTCGCACCATCAGGCCGATCATCTGCGTTGAACTCTCGCCCCGAAATGAACTGCATGTGCATCAGTTTCATGTAGCCGGGGCTGATGGACCGCATCCAGATGGACGGCGGCAAATCCTGGCGAACTGGTTCGCCAACGGGAATGACACTGATATCCTGGTCGCCACCGGACAGTGGTGGGACATCCGTGAGCTCCACGCCACGAATTGCCGAACTATTACGCAGCCGCGTGACGAGATCGTTCATCGCAAGCGTCGTGCGCGCAATCTCGGTGTATCGCGCGCGCGGAAATGCGACATTGGCCATTGCGACACCAGAACTGCGATAACCAAGGTCGAGTTTGTTCATGAGGAGAAAGCTGCGGAGCAGAAGGCCGGCGCCAACCAGCAACACAACGGCCAGCGACAGTTGTGCAACGACCAACCCGCTTCGCAGCGCATTTCCGCCGCGCCCAGTTTCGCGTGAACCACTTCTCAGTGCGCCAAACAGATTCGGCTTGACCGATTGAATAGCCGGCAGCAAACCAAACATCAACGCGGCCAGCATGGTTACGCCAAGTGCGAATAACAGTACCGGTGCGTCAACGCGAATCTCCTGCACGCGACGAATACTCTCCGGCACAAACACCGCAATCACTCGGCTCCCCGCAAAACCGAGTGTGACACCGATTGCACCACCACCAACGGCGAGCAACGCATTCTCCGTGAGCAGTTGGCGTACGATGCGCCCGTATCCCGCACCCAATGCGGCGCGAACGCCCAGCTCGCGCGCGCGCGCCGCACCGCGAACCAGCAAAAGATTTGCCAGGTTTACGCAACCAATCAACAAAACGAATGCAACTGCGCCGCCCAGTGCCAGCAATGCGGGTTTACTGTCACCAACGATCTGTTGGTGCAACGGAATCAACCACACACCAACTTTGTCATTCGTACGCGGATAGTCGCGCGCTTCCTGTGCAGCAATGCGAGAGAGATCGGCATGCGCGGCCGCAATGGACACGTTTGGCTTGAGACGTCCAATCACCCGCATCACGATGCAACCGCGTCCGCACGGCGCGCTGGGTGGACGGCGTATCGCGCGCACGACGTCAGGCGTGAACGGCAATGGTGCGCGAAACTCCTTGGGTAGCACTCCCACAACGGTCCACGACATTCCGCTCAGCAACATCGGACGACCAAGTATTTTTGGGTCTGCGCCAAAGCGACGTTTCCACAACGCATCGCTGATGACCACAACGGGCTGTGCGCCGGCGTCGTCGTCGGCTTTGTTGAGCAGACGTCCCATTGCGGTCTTGATGTTAAGCAATTCGAACATGTTGCCCGAGACAATGGCGCCCGTGAGTGATTCGGGTTCGCCATCGCTGGTAATGTCTGGCGCCCAACCTTGAAATGCAGCCATTCCACTGAAGGTCTTGTTGCTGTCACGCCAGTCTTCAAAGTCCGGTGGTGTCAACCACTCGGGCGCGGCACGACCAAGCGCGCGGTGGTCGCTCCACACCTGAACGAGCTGCTCGGGATTGGCATACGGCAGCGGGCGAATCAACACGGATCGCAACACGCTGAAAATTGCGGTGTTCGCACCAATACCAATACCGAGCGTCAGCAGTGCAACCAACGTGAATGCCGGTGCGCGTCGCAATCCGCGTAGTCCAATTGCTACATCTTGACGAACTTCTGCCATCCAGTCGCGCCGGCGACGTTCTTTCAAGGTGGTCTCCCGTAGAGAATTGACTTCAACTTCGATGGTGGTGCGATCACCAAACGCGTGAAGCGCCGCGACGCGCGCGTCGCCTGCGTTCATGCCCAGTGATTCGAATTCGCGCGCACGAAGTTCGAGGTGCAAATCGATTTCACTCTGAACATCGCGTTGGACGTCGCGCTGTTTCTGCCCTGAAGCGTTCAGACGGAACGGTTTTTTCATAGCGCCTTAGGCTCGCTGAGTGAGCGCGTGGAAGTGCTGCCCGGTGAGGCCAAACTTTGAAAAACCGGCCGAGGCGTCAATGAGAACGTTCGTGAACAAATTGTTGACGTGGCTTTCATGTTCTGTCAGGGTCGTGCGGCCGAGAGGGCGGTGGTCATGAGGCGGGAGTAACTTTGCCAGCGCGCGAGTTCCGCTTTGAGATGTTTTTTTCCGGTGGTTGAAAGTGAGTAGAACTTCGCTTCGCGATTGGTATCGGTGAGTCCCCATTCTTCGTCGAGAAAACCCTTCCGTTCGAGGCGATGCAGCGCGGGATAGAGTGCTCCTTCCTGTACCGCGAGTTCTTCGCTGGTGGATTGGCGGATCCAGCGGCCGATGGCGTAGCCGTGCAGTGCTCCCCAGGAGAGGGATTTGAGAATGAGCAGGTCGAGGGAGCCAGTGTAGATGTCGGAGCCGGCCATGTGTTTTTGGGGATTGTTTTTTCCGTGAGGAAGGAACGACGCTCTATCCTGTCTACTCAATTCTGAATTTCTGAATTGAGGGGACAGTATTCGTGAAGCGACCCATTCTGTTTCTGACTGCTCAATTCAGAATTGCTGAATTGAGGCGGCGGGGCACAAAGGGATGTCCTGGACCCCTGTTCCATTGATACATATGCCACATAGGGGTGAACCACAAGAGTATCGGGACCGGACGCGAAAAAGGCGGGATCGATTGCTCGATCCCGCCTTTTCGACAACTCAGAAATGAGAACTATTTCATCTGCTTCTTCAGGAACGCGACAGTTCGCGGCCAGGCGTCCTTGGTGGCCGCGAGGTTGGCAGCTTGTGTCTCCGCGGCGTTTGCACCGGTTGCCGGATCATCCTGTGCGCGCAAGTAACCGTGAATCGCGCCGGGATAGTTCATGCCGGTATAGTCCTTCTTGAACTTCTTCATCAGCGAATCGATTCCCGGCATCGTGGCGCCGATACGTGCATCGCCAGCGCCGTTCAATAACATGATGGGCTGTTTGATTTTCGCTATCGAGTCTGCGTTGGCGGTGCCTGCGATCGCCTGTGTGGTGCTGCTCGCGGGCGTGCCGGGATTCAAGTACGGGAATGATCCGTAAAACGCGACTCCACCTGAAAACCCTTTCACGCCGCCATTCACCGCGTGCGCCCATACGGTCGTACCTCCCCAGCAGTAACCGATCACTGCGTACTTCGGTTGAGCCGACTGCAGCATCATCGCGTAGTTGGCAACTGCAGTGATGCCGAGGTTGCGCGTGGGAATATCCACGCCGGCAACCAATCTTCGCGCGGTCGTATCATCAAGCGTGACATTCGTTGGTCCGCCGCGAACGCGTGAAAGCAGATCAGGTGCGATTGCAATGAATCCTTCGGCTGCGGCTTGGTCGGCAACAGACTGGACCCAGGTCGAAAGTCCGAAGATCTCATGAACGACTACAACGACGGGCGCTTTACCGGTCGCTTTCGGATACACGATCCACGCCATGAGCGAATCTTTCGAACCCGGTTCCCAGGCGATCTTTACCCATTCACCGTGGCGTGGGCTGGCCTTGAGACGAGCAGCCGCGGTGGCCGCACTCGCGGGAAGTCCCTCATGGCCTTGCTGGGTCACATCCACTGGACCCTCGCCAACCATCGGCCCATGCAATTCCTCGGCCGTCATGTGCGCCATGTGGTCGTCTACAACCGTGGCACTGGCCGCCGCCACCGGCTGCATTCGCTGCACCGTACACGCCGACACACCCACGGCTGTGAGGATTGCGGGAGCCAGCAGCGACTTCACAAAATGTTTTCGACGCAACATCAGTTGAATCCTCAGTTTTGAATGGAACCGGATGAGCTAAGCAGCAACTATTTCACGTGTGTAGCGTTTTCGTTCGGTCAAAATGACGCCTCTGACCCCAGTACCAAAAAACCTCTGTGCCAAAAACCCCAGTACCAAAAAACCGCGCGCGATTTTGGTACCCCGCTCTGACCCCAGTACCAAAAAACCGCGCGCGATTTTGGTACCTCGCTCTGACCCCAGTACCAAAACAACGCTGCGCGTTTTTGATACTTGCCTCTGGCCCCAGTACCAAAACAACCCCGCAGGTTTTTGGTACTTGCCTCTGACCCCAGTACCAAAAAACCCCAGCACCACAAAACAACGCGCAGGGTCACGGCACCGCTGTACAACCCTCCGCTTTCGCACACGTTGGATCGATCGCTGGCAGCTTGAGACGCGCCAACTCCTTGTTCACCGCCGCCAAATCGGTCTTCCACACAACTGCAAGACGGTCCGTGTATCCTTTTAATTCCGTCGTCAGGATGCCAAAGATCTCGGGCATGCTCTGATTGGGCGGACCATCACCACGTTCCGACATCGACAACAGATTCGCAATGCGGTTGTTCACCTTGATCGGAAAATTGAGCGGGTCCTGACCGCTCTGATTCTTCGTCTGGTACACACTCGTTTCAACACCCGTTGCATTCGTCGTTAGCGTCGCGCCCGCACTCTTGAGCGCTGCATCATCGGCCGCCTTCTTGAGGCGATCCTCCAATTGCGCTTTCACGCGGCGAATCTGAATGACGGCCATATTCGCCTCGGTCGCCTTATCACGCACCTTTTTGCCAAACGCATACTGCGCACGCAAATCGGCATCCGTGACATCGGTAATGAGCGGATTGCGTTTCACTTCGAGCGGCGCCTCCAGCGTCTTGCCGTCCACCACCAGCCGTACTTTGTATTTGCCCGGTGGTACCACGGGTCCGTTCGTTCCCGCGCCCCACAGAATCATCCCGGGAAAACTTTCAATCGACGGCGTGCGCAAATCCCACGTGTAGCGATTGAACCCGATGTTCTTGGGCAATGATGCTGCCGCACCCCCGCGACGCCCTCCGCCACCTGCCGGTGCCGCACCAGGTGGTGTCGTATCTGGAATAAAGCTCCGCATCACACCGCCCGCCGAGTCGAGAATGGCGAGTTCGATGCGTTTGGGCACGGTGGAAAGTTTGTACGTGAATGCAGCGGCCGGTCCCGAACGAATCGCCGGCGGCGGCGCGTACAGATGCGCGTCAGCCGCGAGAATTGCAGGCGTTGCCTGACGCAACGGTGTGATGTTGTCGAGAATCCAGAAACCGCGGCCGTGTGTGGAAATTGCGAGCTCGTTGTCCGTCACGATGAGATCCGACACCGGCACATCGGGCATGTTGAGTCGCAGATTTTCCCAGGTCGCGCCATCATCATACGACATGTACACACCACTTTGCGTCGCCGCGTACAACAAACCCTTGCGATACGGATCTTCACGCACGGCATGCACGTACGCGTCTGAACGAATGCCGTTTACAATTTTCGTCCACGTGCGTCCGAAATCGTTCGTCTTGAAAATGTACGGCGACCGATCGCCGAGGAGCGGTTTGCGCACCGAGATGTACGCCGTGCCCGCACTGAACTTCGACGCATCGATCTGACTGACGCGACCAAAATCGGGCATGTCTTTCGGTGTCACGTTTTTCCACGTCAACCCACCATCCTGCGTGACGTGCACGAGCCCATCATCAGATCCAGTCCAGATAACGTTGGCATTCACCTTGCTTGGCCCAATCGAAAAAATCACGCCATACACTTCGGGACCGTTCATGTCGCCGGTGATTGGTCCACCCGATTTCTCCATCGTCTCGGGCGCGTGACGCGTGAGATCACCACTCAACGCTTTCCACGTGCGACCACCATCGAGTGTGCGCCACAACCGCTGCGATGAGGTGAACAACATCTTCGGATTCACTTCCGAGAAGATGATCGGAAATGTCCATTGCCACCGTTCCTTGATTTCCTTGCTGGGCTCTCCCGAATAAAACCATGGATACGGATTTACTTCACGTGTAATTCCGGTGCGACGATTGTATTTGTCGAGATACCCACCGTTGTTCGTGCCCGAATAAAAAATGTCCGGATCGAGCGGATCGGGCGCGATGTAACCGGGTTCTCCACCGGCCGCGGTATACGAGACGGCCATGCCACCATTCGCAACATCAGCGTACGGATTGGGTGCTCCGCCGCCACCACCGCCGCCGCCTCGACCACCACCACCACCACCACCAAAACCGCCACGCCCGCCTCCCGCGCCCGCGAGATTCCAGTTGAACGGCACGCACAACGTTGACGCGTCCTGCTGCGCGCCACACACCGCGTACGGCATGCTGGCCGTCTTTGCGATGTGATAGAACTGCTCCGTTGGATAGTCCTGCGCCGTCCACGCGCCGCCGGTGTTCGTGCTTACCGCACCACCGCCGTCATTTCCAACAACGAGGTGCGTTGCATCGTCAGGGTCAATCCACAAATCATGAAAGTCGCTGTGCGTGCCATTGC
>JBDUBA010000130.1:0-20839 GCA_040004335.1 Gemmatimonas sp. | reverse complement strand
ACGGAATTCCGTCGCAGTTGCATGAGTCGTTCGACAATCCAACCGTTCCGTTGCCCGCGGAACGCGAGTCGCATGGCTCCAGCCAGGCAAATTTCGCGGAGGCGCCAATCGCGGAGTTGCTTACCGCCGAGCAGCCCGTCGCGGAGTCGCCTATCTCCGAGTCGCGCATCGCTGAGTCTCCTATCGCGGAGTCGCCTGTCGCGGAGTCGCCTGTCGCGCCCATCGCAGCGCGCAGTGGAATGCGCGCGGTTGGCGGGGTGCGCCGAGGCAGCACACAGGTCGTGGCGATGAATCGTGTGTGGATCGTGGCCGCGTGTGTCGGCGCATTTACCGGCGGCATCGGCGCATTCCTGCTGTACAACTACGTCAAAAGTCTGATCCGCTAATAGCGCCCCACTGCAATCAGTTCTTGTGGCGGAATGTGATCCGACCGCGCGTGAGATCGTATGGCGAAACTTCGACCGTCACACGATCACCAGCGAGAACCCGAATGCGGTTGCGGCGCATATTTCCAGCCAAGGTGGTAAGCACTTCGTGCCCGGTTTGCACCGTTACGCGGAACGTCGCGTTGGGCAGCAACTCCGTCACGGTTCCTTCAAGTTCAATCGCGTCCTGCTTACTCATGTCGTTGACAACCTTGGGCGACAGCCTGGAATCGCTTGTTCGGGAATCGAACCAGCCACAACCCTTTAATCTAATCCGGGCGTGGGCAAAGGGGCCACCCAGCTGCAGGCCTGCTCGTGTGAGCCGCTCACGACTACTTCCGACGCCACACAATCAGCCCGACATGGGCCCTGAGGCGGCCGCGCCACCACGAACCGCCGCGATGAGCACCGCCCCGCTCACATCAGTTCGCCTTGTCGGTGCGCGACTCCGCATCGAGAATAAAGCGAGGAATCTCGGCGTTGAACGACGACCCGTCATCACGAACAAAGCGGTAAGAACCTTCCATCCAACCGGTCGGGGATTTCAGCACGCAACCCGATACGTATTCGTGCACATCACCAACCATTAGATGCGGTTGCTCTCCAATGACACCTTCGCCTTCGACGACGTTGTCTCCGCCAAGCGGATCGTGAATGAGCCATCGACGTGTACGCAGTTGCGCTGCGTGCTCTCCGACGTTTTCAATTCGAATATGGTAGGCAAACTTGAACTGACCATTTCGCGGGCGTGATGCATCGGCGTCGTAACTTGGACGAACTGTGATGCGAATGCCCTCGGTTTGCCGATAGAAAAATTTGCGACGCGGTTCGTTCAAGGCTTGCGCCCTCCGTTGCGTCCAGCTTCGGGTGGGATCGTGGGAAGCGCGGAAATTGGATCACTTTCCTGACCAGCGCGGTTCAACGCCGTCACAGCCAGTGTTGTGGGCATGTTGGCACCGGGAATGCGCCAACTGGTTTGTGCTCCGGGCAACACGACGGAAATCCAGGCGCTGTCAACTCGTGCGCGCACCAACCACAACCACGGCGCGCGATCGCCTTGCGGCAGCAAGCGCAGTTCACGAACACCGTTGGCCTCCGCAATAACCGGCTGCGGTGTGGCAGGCAGAGGACTCTTGAGCCATGGTGACGCGGGCACGAGTGCAACTTGCGCATAGGGTCCGGCCACGAGCGCATCGTTCATGCTCGCTTGATTTTGCATGAGCGAGACCATGGAGAAATGCACGTTGCCCGTGGCTCCCGCCTGCAGCCGCGTGGCCTGAATTTGCGCGAGCAGTTCGGACACCGGCCAATCACTCTTGCCCCGGCGACCGGAGCGCGTTGTGTAGTTACCGGGCCAGAGATGTCGCGATTTCAGATTTTCACCGGCCCACCACGCGAGTAAGGCCGGATACGCCTGTTCTACTTTGGTGGTTGGCCAGTACAACTGCGGCGTAAAGTAGTCCAGCCATCCTTCGCGTAGCCATTTGCGCGAGTCGGCGTAGAGTTCGGTATAAGCGTCGAGGCCTTTTACCTGCTCGGGATTACCCGGGCGCCAAATGCCGAACGGACTGATACCAAATTTGACCCACGGCTTCGTTTTGTGAATGCCGTTGTATAACGCTTCCACCAGCAAATTCACGTTTTCGCGCCGCCAGTCATCGCGCTCAAGTTTGCCGCCACTCTTGAGATATTTTTTCCAACTGGTGGCGTCGGGAAACTGCAGGTACCCGCCGCGATGATCGCTTTCGCGATACGGATAGAAGTAGTCGTCAATGTGCACGCCGTCCACGTCGTATCGTTTGACAACATCCAGTACGACGGCAAGCGTGCGATCACGCACGGCCTTCTCGCCTGGGTCCATCCACAGAAACGGACCATACTTCTTGACGAGTGATGGATTGGTGCGCGCGATGTGCGATTTCACGAGCGGGCTCTTGGCGTCGTCGTTCCGCGCACGATACGGATTGAACCACGCGTGCAACTCGAGTCCGCGTGCGTGTGCTTCCTTGACGGCGAACGCAAGGGGATCCCAAAACGGAACGGGCGCCCGTCCCTGCGCGCCAGTCAGATATTCGGACCACGGTTCAAGCTTCGATGCATACAACGCATCGGCGGCAGGGCGTACCTGCAGCAACACCGCATTCAGGTTGAGCGCGACGCAACGATCCAGAATGGCCAGCAGTTCGGCCTGTGCCTGTGCGGTGGTCAGCGTACGTTTTGATGGCCAATCGATGTTGGCAACACTCGCTACCCACACGCCACGAAACTCGCGTACGGGTGGCGGCAGCATTGCCGTTTCCGGGACGCCTTGCGCACGCACTGCAGCGTTTGAGAGCATCGGCACTGCGACGGCCGCCAGGAGCAACGCTCCCACCGCTGCCATCAAGCGCTGTACCACCTGCATACGTTGACCGCGCATTACACCAGTGCGGTGGCGTTGTTGGATACGCCGTGCGCAGCGCGATACAACATCGCATTGAGTACGCGGCCCGCCCGCGCGGCCGCTTCGGCCAGGCGATTGGGTGGTTGAATAAACGAGATACGAAAGAATCCTTCGCCGCCTTCGCCGAATCCCGAACCCGGAAGCACGATCACTCCTTCTTCCTCCCGTAAACGGTCGGCAAAATCTTTGCTGGCAATTCCCTCCGGCAGTGGAATCCACAAGTACATCGTGGCCTTGGGCACCTCGCAGGTAAAACCTTCTGCACGAAACGCGGCTACGGCCGCATCCCGACGCTCGGCAAACACTTTCAGGTTGCCGGGCACAAATGTCTCCCAGCTATCTAGCGCTGCCACGCCGGCAGCTTGAATGGCCATGTACTGGCCGGTGTCGGCGAATCCTTTCACCTTCGCGAGTGCGCTCGCAATGTCCGGTTTCGCAACCGCCCAACCGCAGCGCCAGCCGGTCATGTTGAAGGTTTTCGACAGCGAATGAAATTCAATCGCGACGTCTTTCGCTCCAGCAATTTCGAAAATGCTGGGCGGCACGTATCCGTCAAAGCCCATCTCGGAATACGCGTTGTCGTACACCAGCAGAATGTCGCGTTCACGACAGGTGGCAACGACGCGTTCGAGATATGCGCGCGGTGCAATGGCGGCCGTGGGATTGTTTGGATAATTGAGATACAACACGCGCGTGCGCGTCAGCGTGTCTTCCGGAATGTCATCCAGTTCAACCAGGAAGTTTGTGCGGGGACGTAACGCGTAGTAGTACGGCGTGGCGTCACTCAACAACGTGCCACCCAGGTACGCCTGATACGCAGGCTCGGGAATGATGGCGACGTCACCCGGACCGACATATGCAAACGCCAGATGTGCCAAACCCTCTTTGCTACCCAACAACGGCACGATTTCGGAAATCGGATCGAACTCCAATCCAAATCGTTTGTGCATGAATCGCGTAATTGCATGACGATACGGCACGTGGCCCAAGCCAAAACCGTATCGCTGTAACGCTGGAATGGTCGCACTTTTCTGCAATGCTTCGACCGCGGCGTCTGGTGGGGCTAGATCCGCATCACCAGCGCCAAGGTCGATGATGTCAACACCCGCGTCAAGCAGCGCTTTCTTGCGCGCAGGAATGTGCGCGAGCGGGTACGCGGGAAATCCTGCAAAACGCTGCGAGAGACGTGGCATCGTGTAAGTGTTCGGTGCGTGAAATCAGGAAGTTGGCGGGCTGAATTGCGCGTGTTGCGCATCCACCCAACTGAGGTGATACGAAGGATCCTCGAAATCCATTGCGGCTTTCGCGACCTTGAGCGGACGAAACGAGTCCATCATCACGGCGATTTCGTTAGTAGCCTTTGCACCAATCGATGCTTCTGTGCGTCCCGGGTGCGGACCGTGTGGCAATCCATCCGGATGATGCGTGATTGATCCGAATTCAATGCCGCGACGACTCATGAACTCGCTGGACGCATAAAACAGCACTTCGTCCGAGTCGACGTTGCTGTGGTTGTACGGCGCCGGGATGGCGTTTTTGTCGAAATCGAACGGTCGTGGGCAGAATGAGCAGATGACAAACCCATCGCCCTGAAACGTTTGATGGACTGGTGGCGGTTGATGAATGCGCCCAACAATTGGTTCGAAATCGTTGATGTTGAAGATCCACGGGTAGAACATGCCATCCCATCCGATCACATCGAGCGGATGGTGATCGAGCACCAACTCGGTGAGCGCGTTGTACTGCTTGACGTAAATGGGAAAATCACCCATCTGGTCGTGCGTTTGCAGAGAAAGCGGAATGCGAAAATCACGTTCCGAATACGGCGCACCCTCGAGCAGCTGACCGAATTCATTGCGATATCGCTTGGGCGTGCGCACGTGGCCACGGCTTTCCATGATCAACATTTTGACAGGCGCTTTCGTGGCGTCGTACATCCAGCGATGCAGGATGCCGCGATGAATCACCACGTAGTCGCCCGCACGAAACGGCAAATCGCCAAACACCGTTTCGAGCGAACCTTCGCCTTCGGCGATGTACACAACTTCGTCGGCCTGCGCGTTCCGGTAGTAGTGTTCGTCCTGCTTGTCCGGAACGACATAATGCATCGCCACATCCTGATTGAACAACAGTGGCGTGCGATCGAGCGTTGGACTGCCACCCTGTTTCGCCTTCGCCGTCAGGAAATGCCGATGCTTGAGCGTCTGATCCGGATCGGCCTGCAGTTCCATCGAACGCAAATGCCGCACTGACTTGACCGTGGTTGGCGGATGCGTGTGATACAACAGCGACGACGTTCCCGTGAATCCTTCGTGCCCCATCAACTCCTCGGCATACAAGCCGCCGTCGGGACGTCGGAACACGGTGTGTCGCTTTGCGGGGATTTTTCCGAGTGTATGGTAGATAGCCATGCTGAATTCTCGCGCTTACAGGTTGCCGCGCAGTGCTTGTTCGCGCTCGAGCGATTCAAACAGTGCCTTGAAGTTGCCAGCACCAAAGGACTTCGCGCCTTTCCGTTGTATGATCTCGAAGAACAGCGTGGGGCGATCCTGGACCGGTTTGCTGAACACCTGCAGCAAATATCCTTCATCATCGTGGTCGATGAGGATACCCAGTGCGGCCAATGGTGCGAGATCTTCGTCGATCTTGCCGACACGATCGAGCACGGTTTCGTAATACGTTGCCGGAATTGACAGAAACTCCATGCCGCGGCGCTTCAATTCACCAACAGTTTTCACGATGTCGTCGGTGGCAATCGCGATGTGTTGAATGCCCGCTCCGCCGTAGAAATCGAGATACTCCTCAACCTGCGACTTCTTCTTGCCCGCGGCCGGTTCATTGATAGGAAACTTTATCCGACCGTTGCCGTTGGACATCACCTTCGACATGAGCGCCGAATATTCGGTGGAGATTTGCTTGTCGTCGAATGAGAGCAGATTGAAGAAACCCAGCACGCGTGAATAATACTCGACCCAATAATTCATGCGCCCAAGTTCGACATTGCCAACGCAATGGTCCACGTACTTGAGACCGGTGCCCACTGCGTTGTAATTCGACTGCACCGGGACAAAACCGGGCAGGAACAATCCGTGATAGTTACGACGTTCCACAATTGAATGAATTGTGGCGCCGTAGGTGCCGATTGCGGCAATCACTACTTCACCGTTGTCATCCGACAAGACTTCTGGTTCACGGATGGAAACCGCGCCTCGTTCAACGGCTTTCGCGTAGGCGTCGCGCGCGTCGTCCACCCAAAATGCAAAATCGCGAACGCCGTCCCCGTGTTGGCGTACGTGGTCCGCGATTTCGCCGTCCGGCCCAAGCGGTGACGTGAGCACAAATCGAATTTTGTCCTGTTGCAGCAAGTAGCTGGCGCGATTTCGGACTCCCGTTTCCGGGCCCCGATAAGCGACGAGCTGAAACCCAAGTACATGCTGAAAGAAGAGCGACGATTGCTTGGCGTTTCCGCAGTAGAACTCGATGTAGTCGGTGCCGTTGATCGGGAACGTGTCGTGTGCCTCGGTAACCGACGGCAGCGTGGCAGCAGTCATGAGAAATCCTGGTGAGTGGCGAAAGGAATGGCGTGAAAACACAAACGCGCCTGATCGCAACGGCGACCAGACGTGCGGACTTTCAACCAGCCTTTATGTGCGATCGTGGCAGCGCCCCAATCCAGGCACGCTCCCGAACGTCATTGCACCACTCAGCGATGGATTTCATCGACGGTTCCTCCGGCCTGCAAGATAACACGCGACCCGTCTGCCAAGCTGGCCAGCCTGCCTGCCTGCCTGCCTGCCGCTTGAGGAGTGCTCAAGCGGCAGGCGAATGCCTCACTTCTTTGCTACAATCTGGCTCGAGATGGATTTATACAGGCTTTGCGGCATAATCTTTTTCGACACGAGCTGTGACTTGCTGGTGTAGGGGCGACCGGCGATGATCTTCGCGGCATATGCATCACCAACACCGGGAATGTTTTTAAGATCCGCGGCCGAGGCGGTGTTGATGTCGTAGACGACCTTTTTCGCGGCGGCCGGCTTTGGCGTGACCGCAGCTTTCGCCGCCACTGGTGCCGGCGGTTGTGCCATCGTTGTCTTTGGCGCTGCCGTGGTTTTGGGAGCGGTGGTTTTCGCCGGCTGTGTGGCGGTCGCCTGTGCATGAGAGGGAACCGCAACCAGGAACGCTGCAGAGAGTGCGGCGGCGATCGCGCGATGGCGACGCAGCGTTGCTACGAGTGACAGGCGCATGTGAACTCCAGAATACGTGGGCCTACGCGAGGCGGGTGCCCACAATGTGTTCAAGCAACGCTTACACTGCGATTAAGCGGCGGTTGAGCCGAGATTAAACCGCGCGCAGCTCATCCAGATTGGCAAAGAGTGCCAGCGCTTCCGGATTCGCCAACGCGTCAACGTTTCGTACCGGGCGATTGTGGATGACTTCGCGCACTGCCAGTTCCGTAATCTTTCCGCTGATGGTTCGCGGGATGTCGGCAACGGCAATGATGACTTTCGGCACGTGATGGGGGGTGGCGTGCTCCCGCAGCCGGCTTCGAATGGCGCGTTTAATGTCGTCCGTGAGTTCGACGCCCGCGCGCATTCGCACGAACAGCACCATCCGTGAATCGGTGCCGCCCGTTCCACCTAGCGATTGCTCAACCACCAGCGATTCCAGCACCTCCGGAATCTGCTCGACCTGTCGGTACACCTCGGCCGTCCCGATTCGTACGCCGCCAGGATTGAGGGTCGCGTCACTTCGCCCGTAGATCACGAATCCGTCCTGCTTTGTAATTTCAGCCCAGTCGCCGTGTCGCCACACGCCTGGAAAGTGATCGAAATACGCGCCCCGATAGCGTGAGCCGTCCGTGTCGTTCCAAAACGCGACCGGCATTGAGGGAAACGGACGAGTGCATACCAGTTCGCCCGGTTCTCCGCGGAGCGGCAGGCCAGCGTCGGAAAAAATGTCGACCGCCATTCCGAGGCCCCGCATTTGCAATTCTCCGCGCCAGATCGGTCCGGTAGGATTGCCCAGAGCAAAACAACTTACGATATCGGTGCCGCCGCTCATGCTGCAGAGGCGCACCCCGTGCGTGAGATGTTGGTACACAAAATCATAACTGTTTGTAGCGAGCGGACTTCCGGTGGAAAGAAGTGCGCGCATCGCGCGCAAATCGAAACTCGCGAGCGCCGCGGGATCTTCTTTTTCCAACACGGCCAGATATTTCGCGCTGATACCAAACACCGAGATGTGCTCCGCTTCGGCCATCCGCAGCAAAATACGAGTATCGGGAGCCAGTGGAGCACCGTCGTACAGCACCACTGTTGCGCCAAGCATCAAGCCCGACACCAGCCAATTCCACATCATCCATCCGCATGTGGTGAAGTAGAAAAACACATCGTCGCGGCCAATGTCGGTATGTATTGCCTGTTCCTTCCAATGTTGCAACAATGTGCCACCGGCGCCGTGTACGAGGCACTTTGGCAAGCCCGTTGTTCCGGACGAATACAAGATGTACAGCGGATGATTGAATGGCAGGCGCGTGAACTCCAGCGCTCCGCAATTTTCATTGGCGCGCAATACGTCGTTCCAGTTTCTCGTACCAGGTGTAGCCTCGAACGAGGGTTCATTCGACACTTCCCACACTGCCACCAACGACGGCAATGCCGCAACGACGTCCGCATTCCGCTCGCGGCAATCAATAGTTTTGCCCGCGTATCGGTAGCCGTTGGCAACAATCAATACCTTGGGCTCGATTTGCCCGAACCGATCGAGCACACCTTTGAAACCAAAGTCGGGCGAACACGAAGACCACACGGCGCCGAGTGATGTTGCGGCGAGCATCGCGACAACCGCTTCAGGAATGTTTGGCAGATAACCGGCAACGCGATCACCAACCGTCACGCCAGCTGACATCAGCCCGGCGCGGACCTGGGCCACCTGCTGCGCAAGCGCACGGTATGTAATCATCCGCTGGCGTCCTTGCTCTGTCCACGCGACCAACGCCGGATGGTCATCACGGCGCCGCAACAGGTTCTCCGCGAAATTGAGCGAGGCTCCGGTAAACCAGTGTGGCCCTGTTTCATTGTGCGGAGGAGCCATTACGTCGCCATTCACCAACACGCGATCCCAAAACGAACCGTCATCGCGGGGAGACGCAATCATGCCCGATGCCTGCCAAATTTCCTGCCAGAATGACTCCAGATTCTGCATGGACCATCGTTGCAACGCATGCATATCCGTGACCGCTTCCGGAATCACGCCGCGTTCACGCAAAGCTCGCATAAACGCCGTGCAACGGGCGCGTTCGATATCGAGACCGGTCGGTTGCCACAACGGCTGTGCGTCCGCCAATTCAGAACTATTCACCACGTTCCACCAACTCCTGTGCCAATGCAACGGCGGCGCAGTGCACACCGTGAGTTTCGCAGTACCATCCGTGCCGATCGTGAAAAATGAGATGGGGAGGTTCGCTGGAGCGCATGCGCACACGAACGATTTCGGCAATCGACGTCTGTTGCCCGGCAAACGCACGCGGATTCAATCGCAAGATCTCCGGTCTTTCCGGAAACATGTCGAACTGCGTCTGCTCGACGGCAACGGGCGGTGCCTGTTTGACAATGGGTTTGGGTCGTGCGCGCGCCATTGCCTGATCAGTTTGACCGATGTTGATGAAGTTCGGCAAACACATGCCGAAAACGACTTTCAATCACTGACCGCACAAGTGCACCCGATTCGTCCAGCTCACCGCTGTGCACGCTGAATTCAAGTTCCGTTGGCGCAAAGGCGCTGATCCGCTCGCCGACGTCGCGTTGTGCATTCACGGACGCAACACCGCGCGCCAATTCTTCGTAGACCATTGGATGCTCAACGAGCGCCTCCCAGGGCGCAACCAACCCGCGCTGAAATGCCCACGCCTCGACGTTCGATCGGTCGAGTGCAAGCACGGCCACCAGCGAATTCGCGCCATCCGCCTGGCATACCGCGTGCGCAACCAGCGGCAAGTTGGTCAACAACGTTTCAATCGCGTGCGACGACAGGCGTCGTCCGGTTATGAATTCCAACATGTCCTTCATTTCACCAACAATGCGGAACGAACCCGACATGGAGCGTTCAACGCAATGTCCGGTGCGAATCCACAACCCGTCGCTCGTAAAATCCAGATCGCTTTCGTCGGACCGTGTGCACGTGCCCGACGCTGAGTGTGCGTTTCGGCTCACCAGCAATTCCGAGTGATCACCAATACGGAGAGCAACGTCATCGAACGCTTTACCAATGGCCCCATCGTCAAAATGTTCGGGGCCGTTTATACATATGCAGGTTTGCCATCGACTGCCGTATACCGTTGCCAACGAAACGTTGGCGTTGCTCAAGTCGCGCTGAAACTCCAACGAAAATACCGCGTTCGTGATGGTGGCCAAGCGGCAGTACCGTCCAAGAATTTCACAGGCAGCATCACGCACATACCCGTCACCCGTTCGCGCGACCGCCAACCGGTCGCGCACGTGCGCCAATGCACGCTCGTCGCCCACAAACACCGTCGCTTCGAAATGCCGCGCCGCATCAAATGCACCACTTGGGTGCTCAATGAGCGCAACGCTGTCCCCTGCAAGAATCGTTGCCTCGATCGCCAACAGGTGCGCGAACGGCTGACAGAACGACGGCGCGATGGCCAGGCGGTCGCGGAACGTGAGGTGAAGCGCGTCGACAAGCGCCAGTGCGTCCGCCATGATTGTTTCATAGGTGCGCGCAATGCCAACGTGACTGCCAAGTGCGTAGGTTATGCTCGCGCAGTGTTCTGCAGAAGTGTTGTCGAGGCGTTCGGACAGCCGATCGCGCAGCGACGGATAGTCAATCAGCGCCTGCGCACCGAATCGGCACCAGGTATCCCACTCACTCATTCCTTCCGCAACGCTGCTGCGGAGTGGCTCAAGGTCATCACAAATGATTGTGATTGACCGGGACAGGCGGTGGACGATCGATCGCAGCATCTTGAAGCGCGCAACGGTGTCGACAATCACGAAAATGGCGCCGCAATCCTCGAGTTGCGCGAACACATCGTCAACCGAACCGTTAGGAGGGATTGCAACTCTCACCAGGCCGCACATCGCAATTCCCATCGCGGCCACCGGCCAGATTGTACGATTGTCGGCGAAAATGGCTACGCGTTCTCCGCGCTCGGCGTGTCGCGCCAGCAACGCACCGCCCACCGCTCGCGCCGTGGTAATCCAGTCACCCCATTTGAACGACCCCAACGCCTGCAGCGCTCCCATCGGATACGTCGTAAACGCGACACGTTCGGGATCGCTGGACGCCCGATCAATAAATCGCGCGACAATCGTGTCTGCGCGATTCACGGCGCTGGGATCTGATGGAGTGCCCGTCTGCATGTACACAAGATACCCGCGAGAATCGTCCTGCCCACTCCCTTCCGGCGAACGCGGCAGCGAACTTGAGTCATGACCGAGAGCGCCGAAACTCAAGGAAACGTTTCCGCCCAATTGCCGGACAGTCGCCCCGTTCACCGGGTGGTGCCGGCGCGCCGCCAGCGATCGGCGATTCGCCGCATCCTGGCCGCACTCACGCGCAGCAGCGCACTGCTGGCCGTTTCCGGTTTGGTCGCCGCGGCCACCATGGTCCCGCCAATTGGTGCACGCCGCTCCGCGCGACTCGCGGCCGAGCAGGAACTCCGTTCGTTACTCGCCTCGGATGAGGTGGTCGTGGCCTCGACATTTGCGTCGCAGCGACGGTGGACGGATGTCTGGCGTGAATCCTTCGGCATTGTGGCCGCAACATCGCGGCGCATTCTTTACGTCGGCGCGCCGCCAACACCGCTGCTCCGCCCGCGCGAAGACGGACCGATGGAATTGCTCGTGGAGAGTTACCCGTACGAGCGTTCGTTCGTGATCGAACCACGCGACGTGTTTTTTGGTCAGCTGCGCGGATTGGCGCTTCGTACCCCGCTTGCACGAGTGGATTTCCTGATCAGCAGCGGCGAATGGGTCGCAGCGCAGGCCGTGGCTAAAGCCGCGCTAACGTCGCAGCAGAAGCTCACGATTGAAGCCGAAAACCAGGAACGTTTTAACCGGGCACCGGCGCCGGAGGCCGAGGTGTACGTGCCGTACGTCGTGAAGCGCGGAGAGACGCTGACAGGTTTGGCGAGGCGGCTTCACACAACAGCGGACGTGCTGCGACAGCTCAATCAATTGCGCGACGACAACATTAAAACGGGACAGCGCATTCGGGTACCGCGAGGAACGATGGTTGATTCAACAAACACACCTCCGGATTCATCTCGTTCGTCTGTTGGGCACTCTTAGCCTGCTTCAGCATAACCACACTTCCTGCCTGATTCATCCCATTCGTCTATTGGGTAATCTTGACGAGCTTCAGCACGACGGCGGCCAGTGATTTGTCAGCGCCGTCAAAGTGATGTCCGCCCTCGCGCATATCGATGCGCATCAACGTTTCAGGCGCACCGCGGCAGCCTGACGATTTTTCATCGCTGCCGAAAACGCACACCATCGGTACACCTTGCAGTTTTTGCAGCTCGGGCATGATTGGAATGTCGGAATCGCGTTGGGTGTCTTTCACGAGATCGATGAGGTGGAATTCGAAGTTCGCGGTGGTTGCAAGCCCGAACATCGCAATTCCACCCAACACCGCACGCAGATCGGGCGGCAGTCGGTTGCCAACGAACGGCGCCATGTCGGCGCCTCGTGAATACCCAACAATGATGATGGAATCTGCTCCGAATTTCGCCATGCCGGCGCGAATGGCTCGCACAACAGCGGCCCCCGATTGATCGGGCGTTTTGCCGGGTGACAACCACTCGCGCGAGTTGAATCCAACCACGCCAATGCCCGCTTCGGCCATTCCTTGTGCGAGCTTCGTAAACAAGCTGGCGAACCCACCGTCACCGGACATCAGCACCGCGGTGTAATGCGACGGTTTGCCCTTGGGCAACGTGTAGTTGAGTGGCAAGCCTTTCACGTCGACTGGCGTGGCCTGCGCGCCTGACGACGCGCTTGGACACAGGCCGGAGAGTGCGACGATCGCACCTGCAAGAACGACTCGCATCACTTGCGTACCGTGCCTCCGAGACCGCCGGAAATGAGTGCTGCGATATTGGCGAGGATTCGCGGCAGCGCAAGCCCACCCGGCGAAGCGAGATATCGTGGCCGCCACACCGGATCGAACTTGTCTTTGTACTGCCGAACACCCTGGAAGTTGTAGAAGTGTTCTCCAAATCGATACACCAGCGCACCAGCCTTGCTCCAGAGCGGCGCGAGCGTGCGATTCTCCAGCCCGGACAGTGGTGCCATACCGAGGTTGAACGTTCGATAGCCCGCCTGTTTGCCCCACAACATCAGTTGAATGAACAGGTAGTCCATCATTCCGCCGGGCGCTTCGTGCGACCAGCGCATGAGATCGACGGAGAGTTCATTGCGTTTCTCGCTGGTCCACATGTTCGCGAACGCCACGGGTTTGCCGCTCAGCGAGACCAAGGCAATTGGATGTCGCGCCAGATACTGTTCATCAAAACGCCCCAGCGAAAAACCCTTCTCGCGCGAACTTTTCTCGGCTAACCACGAATCGGAAATTGCCCGCAGTGTTCCGATCAGGGGTCCGGCGTTTTCTTCGGCCACGATTTCGAACGAGACATCCTTTTTTTCGGCATCCTTGAGTGCGCGCCGCAACCCTTTCCGATGCCCGCCTTCGAGACTGAACGTGTCGAGCGCCACGATCGCTTCTTCGCCAATCTTGAGTAACGACAATCCCAAGTCGATATAGAGCGGCAACCGTTCCGTGCTGACTTCGTAGAACACGGTCCACCCACCGTGGCGATCGGCCAATTCACGAAATCGCCACGCGAGCTCGGCACCTGCGGTTTCGTCTCCCAGCGGATCTCCAAGCGCAACCCAGCTCCGGCCTTCGACACCATACATCAGCAGTGCTTTGTTCGCGTCGTCAATCAACAGCGCCTTGTCACCCAGCAACGCCAATTGACCGCGCGTATCGGGCGCGGCACGTACAATCAGTGTTGCACGTTCCAGTTCTTCGGGCGAGGCCAATTCTGGTTCAACGGGTGCGGTGCGCAGCAGTCGCGCGAGCGCCAACACCAGAATGCTCGTGCTCGCAACCAACGTTGAACGCATGAAACGCGGAGCATCGGCGTGCCGAGCGAACCGCCACCACAGCTGATCCCCGTATTCAACGTGGCGAAACGCAAACAACCCCAGACCAATGCTGGTGAGCAACGCTGCGGCGATGGAAATGATCCACGCAGGTTCCATAGGTTCTGCCGTGAGTGATGCGCGGCGATGAAACGCATGTCGGCTAGGCACCACCACGACGAGCACCACCGCCAGTACCGACGCTTCTTCCCAATCGAGGCCCTTTAACAGCGATGCAACAATGCCGCCGCACAAAGCGGCGACGGTGAATCCCCACGCCGCATCAATGCGTCGGCGCAGTGCCCACGCGAGCACGAGCATAGCAACACCGATCACGCTGCCGGTAAGGTGTGAAAATTCAATCACACCCAGTGGCAACAAATCATCGAGCAAATTGAGCCGCCCACGCTCCGATGGTGTTGCACCGGACAACAACAAAATTACTCCGGCGGCAAACACCGCGGCACTTAAAATCGTTGGCAGGATGGTTGGAGTCCACCGCTGCGCGAACAGCGCCGTACTGCGCATGGCTTGCGCAAGAATTTCCTTGCGGCGTTGCAACACCAAATACGCCAGCGTGAGCGATGCGGCAACAAACGGCAAGAGGTAGTACACCAGCCGATAAATCACCAACGACGCCAGCACCTGATGCGCGGGCAGAAATGGCGCCAGCATCAACACCATCAGCGTATCGAACACGCCAAGGCCGCCCGGCACATGGCTGAGCACACCGACTGCTTGTGCCAGCGCAAAGAATCCAACGAAAATAGGGAACGTGAGGTGCGGGGCGACTGGCAGCAGCACCCACGCAACCCACGACGCCAGCAACCAATCCACGATAGCCACGCCCAACTGCGCAAAAGCCAGCCGCGGACCCGGCGAACGTAATTCCCATCCGCGAATTTCAATGGGAGCACGCCTGACACTGGCAAACGTCAAATACGACGCAATGATGACGAGCAACAACACGCCGAACGGAACGAGCGAGTGAAATGGAATGTGCGCGGCGGCGGCGGCAGGCAGCGGAACAAATGCCAATGCCAACCCGCTGATCGTTCCAACACCAACCCAGAAACCCACGGCGGAGAATGCGGCGGCGCGTGCGATTTCGGCCGTGGTGAGCCCTTCAATACTCCAGAAACGCAAGCGCACTGCACCGCCCGTTACCGCGGCAAATCCCAGGCTCTGACTGAATGCGTACGCCAGAAACGAGGTCAGGTAGGACCGCTTGAGCGGAATGGGATGCTGCGCGTAACGCAACCCCAATACATCGTACAGCGGGAGCACGACATAACAAAGAATGGTGCCAAGCACCGACAACACGATGTCACGCCATGCAACTTCGGATGCGGCGCGTCCAATTTCGTGGTAACTGACCGAACGCAATTCATTGCGCAGCGCCAGCAGTGCGATGGTCAAGACCAACAATGACGCCAACGGAGCAAACCACTGACGCCACGGGTGGCTCGCTTCCGAAACTACCCGTGGTTTTGTTGGCGCTGATGGTGCCGTCATTGGTGGAGCAACTCGCAACCCAACACGACGCTACTGCCCAAGCACGATCGCAAAAACGAGCGGCGCCACGATTGATGCATCGGATTCGATGATGAACTTGGGTGTTTCAATTCCCAGCTTGCCCCACGTAATTTTTTCGTTGGGTACCGCGCCCGAATACGATCCGTAACTCGTCGTCGAATCACTGATTTGGCAGAAGTAGCCCCACAGCGGCACCTGCGTACGGTGCAGGTCCTGATGCAACATCGGCACAACACAAATGGGGAAGTCGCCGGCAATACCTCCACCGATCTGGAAAAACCCGATCGTCGTATCCGTCGTGGCTTTCGTGTACCACTCGGCCAGGTACATCATGTACTCGATGCCTGTACGTACCGTGTGGACGTTCTTGATGTCCCCTTCTACCACGTGCGCGGCAAAGATGTTGCCAAGCGTGGCGTCTTCCCAACCGGGAACAATGATTGGCAGGTTCTTCTGCGCAGCCGCCAACAGCCAAGAATTTTTGGGGTCAATCTGATAAAACTGCTCAAGCTTGCCGCTCAGCAGAATGCGATACATGAACTCGTGCGGAAACAGGCGCACACCGTTTTGATCGGCGGCTTTCCACTCCTCCAATACCACGGCCTCGATTCGACGAATCGCTTCGCCTTCCGGGATGCAGGTGTCCGTTACGCGATTCATGTGTTTCTCGAGCAACACCTGCTCGTCCTGCGGCGTGAGATCGCGATAGTTCGGCACGCGTTCGTAATGGTCATGGGCCACCAGATTGAACACGTCTTCTTCGAGATTCGCGCCCGTGCAGGTAATCGCGTGCACTTTGTCCTGCCGAATCATCTCGGCCAACGACAGCCCGATTTCGGCAGTGCTCATCGCACCGGCGAGTGTCACCATCATTTTGCCACCGCCGTCCAAGTGCGCGCGATACCCATCGGCGGCGTCAATGAGTGCGGCGGCGTTGAAATGGCGATAGTGATGACGCAAGAACGCCGAGATCGGCGCAGAATTTGTCGAGGACATAGACGGGGCGTACCGGGTGACTGGACGAGGGTTACACGCTCGCGACAATCTAGCCTATCGGTGCCCGTTACGGAGTGCGAACGCCTCGTCGAAGAGCCAGCCAGGCACCTCCCCCAGCGCACGCCACGGCAAGCATCGGAAGTGACGCCGAAAACGCCAGCACTGCGGCCGCGAGCAATCCCACCGCTGCAATGAGTGATCCGGCACTTCCGTTCATGCTAAGTGTGCCGAATCCGCTCGATGTGAACGTTGACGCACCCATCGCACCTGCGTATGTCACGGCCTCGTCACTTGACCCTGTCCGCTGAACTTTGCTGCCGGACAATTCGCTGTCGGGCAGCAGCGCGAGCCCTAATCGAAGCGGTGCAAGGAAGGCGTGGCCAGGTGCTCCATTTCGGATGTACGCGTTCCCCTGGTCGCCACCCAATTGTGCGGGTGGTGATTGGCTGGCGAACGCGTCATCACCACTCATTACGGACCGGAGCAGTTGAATTGTTGTGTCTCCGACCGAACCGCGCGCACGTCGGAGTTGTTGTTCCGCTTCGGCCGGTCGCCCGTCGCGAATTGCATTCACCACTTCACGCACCGTATTGAGCAGTAACTCGTTTCCGCGAATGTTTGAATCGTGGAGCGCGGTGTTGGAGGACAAGTCCGGCGTGGATCGTTGCCATTGCCCGTCAACGCTTTCAGCGTCCCAGCCGAACGCCGGTGTTGTTGCACCCGTGTTAAGCGCTTCCATAATTGCACTTAAAATGCCGCGCATTGCGTGTGCGCGCGCTGCTGACACAGACGACGCCAACGTGCCGCCGGCCGACAGAGAGCCCAACATAACACGAGCTTCGGCTAATACTTGTCGCTTCGTACCTGCGACGAGAAGTTTTCCCAATTCCGATAATGCGTCGGCCAGAACATCACCACTCGCGTCGCGAGCCGTCGATGCGGTTTCAGGCGCCGCACTGCGTACACGATTCGGCTCGGCCGATGGTTCCGCGTCTTCTTGATCAAGAGCGTCGACCAGCACCGGTGTTCTCGAAAAGCCCAGGGCACGTTTGCCGTCACGTGACTTGTTGCGCAACACCTCGCGCATCATGTCACGACCATACGCGAGCGCGGGGTGTTCGGGCCAGTTGGCCGCAACGCGTCGAAGCAATTCCTCAGCGCCTCCAACGTCATCGTTCTGCGCTGCGACAAGCGCGCCTTGAATCAGCAATAGCGGATCGGGTTCACTGTTCGCCGTTGCATTCGTTAATGCCGATTGTGCACCGCCAACGTCGCCCAGCATCAGTTTTGTGAGCGACTGCAAGAAATTAATTGCCGGCGACTGCGGATTCCCGCGTAAGGCTTCCGCTACAACACGTGATGCTTCGCCGGGCAGCCCGAGTAACGCCAATGAGCCACCACGCAAGTACCACCCCGATTCGGTGTGCCGCGCGCCGCTCCACACTTCGTCGAGTGCAGCCAGCGCATCGCCAGGCTGATTCCGCACCATCGAACCGCGCGCCTGCTCCAGACCGAGTTCCAGTGCAACGGCGGGTGTCCGCGAACGTACCACCACTTGATCGGGCGCGTTGAACAGCTCCCGAATATCCAGTCCGCTCCGCTTGAGCGGCGATTCCGGAGTTTCGGAGACGCGCTGCGGCGCAACCGGCGTTACGCGCGTCAGCGCGCGCGACGCCGATGGCGGGGTTACCGGGGCCGTTGGGCCGATGTTGAAGTCGGGTGAGGCCAAAGATGACGGACTAAGGTGCTTCTGCGCGCAGTTCCGTCAATGAGTATCGGAACGTGGGCGTTGCACCTTTAGCACAAAGCGTCACAGAGGCGCCAACAGTATCCTGTGTCACCCAGAAGTCGCCCGCATTCTCCTGTGTCACCCACAATCGCCGGCCCGTCAGCGTGGCCCATGGCGACTATGGAAACTTCCTGAGTGACCCTCCGGTTCAGGCCGAGTGACCGTTCAGGGCGGCGAGTAACGCTTGCTCGAGGTCCGTTCCGCCATACCCGTCCATCTCGGCGAAATAACGATACGCGCGTCCATCGGCGTCCAGGGTTACGTGCACGCGAGTGCGACTGTGCTGATATACGCGCAGGTCGCCTACGTCGGCGGGTCCGTGCACAAAACCGACAAAACGAAATGCACTTGTTGCACGACGCACATCGTTGCCGGGTTCGGCGTTTAGTGCACGTTCAAGCGGTGTCCAGTCGGGTGATCGAAAGGTTGAATCCATTGCGTGTGTGAGTGTGCACGGCAGACGCCCGCGACAGGCTCACGTAACGCGCATTTAACGCGATTGCATTATTTCTCGCGCACGTACCGGTGTACAAATTGCGCAGTGAGCATCAACGATTCGGCCGCTTCCGGCATTACGGCTGGGAAAAATTGCCATCCGTGTGGTACGTGGGGCCACAAGCGAAACTCCACTGTCACACCCGCGGCTTCGCTACGTTCAGCAACACGCACCGCGTCATCGCGCAACACTTCGTCGCTGCCGGCGTGAATAAGAATGGGGGGGAGTCCACGAAAATTTCCGTACAGCGGTGACGGTCCAGGATCAACCGGCGAAGCGCTTCCAAGGTAAAGCGGCGCTGCCCGACGAATCGTAATTCCGGCAAACATCGCGCAGGTGTCGCTGTTCTCGTCAATTGATTGGCCGGTCACCGCGAGATCCGTCCACGGACTGAAGGTGACAATCGCCGCGGGTTGCGGCAGTCCTTCGTCGCGAATGTGCATCGCCGTTGAAAGCGCCAGCCCGCCACCGGCAGAATCGCCGGCGAGGATAATGCGAGATGCGTCGATGTTCAAGTCGTTGAGCAAATAGCGGTACGACAACAACGCGTCGTTCAATGCCGCGGGATACGGATGCTCGGGCGCCAATCGGTATTCGGGCACGAACGCGCGCGCATGCAGTCGCGACACGAGCGATCCAACGAGCGGCCGGTGTGTTTGCGGCGAACAGCCAATGAACCCGCCCCCATGCAGATACAACACAACGGGCGAGTTCTCGGAACTGTCGCGGGCTTCCACCCAGTCTCCCGCCGGATGCGCGGCGCAATTTTCCACGTGTGTTGCCCGTGCACCGCTCGCAAACAACATCAAATGACGAACACTCTTTGGCCGGCCCATTTTTGGTCGCAGCGACACCGGATCAAGTGGCAGTTCCGCGTACGGACGCATGCGCGCGCGAACCAGCCGATTGACGAGGCGGGACTGCCAGCTGGGGGGGCGTTGATCAGTGTTCATGGAGAGAGTCAGACGCGGATCGTGTAAATGGAATAATACACGCCCCGCCTGCTTACGCTCCCGAATCGCTTTGGCAGCGCCATTTGCCGCCTACTGCACGTACACGGATTTATCGGACAGCGCGGATTGAACGGTCACCTCCGCTTACGCACTCACCTGCTTCTCCACCCGATCCCGATAGTGGCGACTGAGACGGAGCCGCGTGCCGTTTTCGAGAATCACTACATAGTCGCCCGAGAACCACTGCTGCATTTCACGCACGCGATTGAGATTCACGATCGTGCTGCGATGAATGCGCGCGAACAGCCGCGGATCGAGCGATTCCTCGAGGTGACTGATACGTTCGCGTATCGTGTGCGACACTTTGCCAACATGCAATCGCACGTAGTTGCGGTCGGCCTCGATCCAGTCAATGTCGCCAACTTTCACGAAGAACATGCGGCCGTCGTGTTTAACGAGGATACGGCTGGAGAACGAAGACGGAGCACCGGGCGCTGCCGGTGCGGCGCCGTTGCCGGTGCCATTTGTGATTGCGCCGTCCGAAACTCGGCGTACCGTGGCCAACAATTCGCCGAGCCGATTGGCGGCGCTGCTTTGCTGGATTTGTGTGCGGGCGCGTTGAAACGCGGTGCGAAACCGATCCGCGTCGACGGGCTTGAGCACGTAGTCAACGGCGTGCACGTCGAAGGCACGCAACGCATGTTCGTCGTACGCCGTTATGAACAACACCAGTGGTACCGGTCCGTCGCCGAGTTCGCGTAGTACACCAAAACCGTCCAGCTCTGGCATCTGCACATCGAGACACACGATATCCGGCTGCAATTCGGCAATACATTGCACGGCTTCGCGGCCAGTGGACGCTTCACCCACCACTTCAACATCAGGCTCAGCTTGCAGCAGTCGCCGAATGCGTTGTCGGGCCAGCGATTCATCGTCTACGACCAGCACGCGTACGTTTGACATATCCAGTTCCTCGCCGTAATTCGCGGCAGGCAATGCGGTTGGCATCAAGGCACCGGCGGTAGCCTTTCTG
>JBDUBA010000025.1:0-6207 GCA_040004335.1 Gemmatimonas sp. | reverse complement strand
TCATGTCGTCCATCAAGGTCCCGCCGCTTGGGGAATCCATCGTCGAAGCCACCGTTTCCCGCTGGCTCAAGAAAGAGGGCGACGCCGTAGCCGCTGGCGACACGCTGGTGGAACTCGAAACCGACAAGATTACGGTTGAAGTACCCGCGGTCACGGCAGGCGTACTGTCGAAACGCCTCAAGAATGAAGGCGACGTGGTGGCGGTCGGTGCGGAGCTTGGCGAAATCACTGATGGAGCCGCCGCAGCTGCTCCATCCGCTGTTCCCGCAGTCGTTCCAGCCAGCGCCGAAGCGACCGCCACGCCTGCTGCCTCCCCCGAACCCGTTGCGGCGGCGGCGCCTTTGCCCGCGCCAGCTGATCCCGGGGCACAGAAGATCTCGCCGGCGGCCATTCGTCTCGCGACCGAAGCCGGCGTCGATTTGTCGCAGGTCGCTGGAACAGGTCGCGGTGGGGTGATCAGCAAGCCTGATGTTGTCGAAGCGATGTCGGCGCCGAAAGCCGCTCCGGCGCCAGTTGCAGCTGCTGCTCCGGCCGCTCCACCCGCCCAACCCGTGGCCGCATGGCCGGCCGCACCACAACCGCAGCGCCCCGCGATTGCTTCGGGCACTCGCGAAACGCGCGAGAAGATGACGACGCGCCGCAAGCGCATTGCCGAGAACTTGCTGCTGTCGCAGCACGCCACGGCGCATCTCACCACCTTCAACGAAATCGACATGACCGCCACCTCGGCGCTTCGTGAACGACTGAAGGAACGCGTCGAGAAAGATCAGGGGTTGAAGCTTTCGTTTATGCCGTTCTTCGTGAAAGCGGCGTGTCTCGCGCTCAAAGCGTTTCCGGCCGTGAATGCGCAGCTCGATGGCGACACCATCGTTTATAAGCATTATGTGAACATGGGCATCGCCGTCGCGGCCGAAGGCGGGTTGGTTGTGCCCAGCGTAAAAGACGCCGATCAGAAGAGCATCGTCGAAATTGGCAAAGACATCGCCGCGCTCGCGAAGAAAGCCCGCGACAGCAAACTCACCATGGATGATCTCACGGGCGGCACGTTCACGATCACCAACGGTGGCGTGTTTGGTTCGCTGGTTTCAACGCCCATCATCAATTATCCGCAGGTTGGCATTCTGGGCTTGCACAAAACACAGGACCGCCCGGTTGCCATCAACGGGAAGGTTGAAATTCGCCCCATGATGTACATCGCGCTGTCATACGACCATCGCATGATTGACGGGCAGCAAGCGGTGTTGTTCCTGGTGCGCGTCAAGGAACTCATGGAAGATCCCGCTGCGATGCTGGTGCTATAACATTTTCCAGGAGCAGTGGGATATGCAAAACGGCCGTCACTGTGAGTGATGGCCGTTTTCACTTTGTGCGCCAGTGATGTGGTACACCACGTTTCGGTTACCCATTCGTGCCCGGAAACCCAAACGCTCCGTACGGAGACCGTACGGAGCGTCGGGTACCGAGCGGTGCGCGATTCCGTGCGAGGACGGGTGTCGTCACCACTGCGGCAGAACGCTTTCGAGAAACCAGGCAGTGACAGCAGCCCGCTTCGAATACAAGACGCTCGGAACCGTCCGACCGTCACTGTTATAAAGGTTAAACTGCGTGCGTTGCCTGCGCGCGTTGTGCCGAGGTTAATATGTCGGGTCTAGCGATGGGCTAGTGAGCGGCGGACGGTCTCGTTACCAGACCGAACCGAATTAACCCGGCGGCGTCGCCTCGTGATTGGCGTGCACCAGGAATCAACGCGATGGCGTCCAATCGAAATTGGTGCGCACCCCAGTCCAGACCTGTAGCGGTCCGTGCAAGATTGTTGTTCCCAATGAGGAATTTCCCAGCCACACCCGAAATTCGCCGGCGAGGTCGATTGCCTCTGCCGACATGAAGACGACGCGATTGTTGATTGCAACCGCACAACGACCATCGGGGAATATTTGCAATCGCAGCGTCCACCATGCACCGGTGCGCAAAGCCCCGCCGGCCTCTCCGAGTTCGACACCGCGTGAATTACCACCGGCGACGGCCAGACGGGTTTCGCCCAATGCGCCTTCCATTGGAAAACTCACGCCACAACGCGCGAGCAGATTTCCTACACCACGCGGCGCCATGCCAGCATCACCGTGCGTCAGCGCTGCTGTGTCGACACCCGAAAGCAGAAAAATCGAGAATTGCTGATTGGCAGTGCGAGTCACCGGTGACGAAACGCGCATCTCAAGTCCGAGGCCTTGTTTCGCGTCGAGTCCTCTTCGTAGACTACCGACGCTCATGAACACGCCGTCACCACGATTGAAGAATCCGAGAACACCGCCAGGCCCCGGCGCGACGACTGGTGTCGGTTGACCGAATGTGATCCAGCGATCACGCCAGCCATTCTGCCATTGTTCTTCAACGACGGTTGTCGCTACCGCACTGGTCACGCGAATGCGCTTGCTTGCAACCCGCCACGACACGAGAGAAGCGGTGATGGTAACCTCACCGGTAGCATGAGCGCTGACTTGCCCTGACGAATCGACCGTGGCCACACGATTATCGCTTGAAGTCCATCGCACTGGAGCAAGCAACGGAATCTCCACTCCTGCCGCAGTTACAGCACGCACGAGTTGTTTGCTGCTCACGCCGAGCATGACTGAGGTTGTCGAGTCCGAGAACTCGATGTGATCAATTAACAGGGAACGATCAGCCGGTCCTTCCCACCAGCGCACTGGTCCGACGCCGTATTTCTTCATGTCAACGGGTCGTGCTTTGTCAGGACGATCAACGGGTGCAATCCAATCCCGCACCCCGCGAAAGCCCTCGACATGAATGGCCGCCACAATCCATTTTCGATCGGGACTGAGCCGCGCCCATTGCGCTTTCGATTTCAGAACAGCGCGTTGGGTATTTCTCGACCAATCGAACAGAAGTACGGATCCCGGGGCGCTTGCAATTTCGGAAATGATGGCAATCTCGGTGAGCCCGGTCCACCCGAGGGCTACATCCACCTGAGCCGATTCCACCAATCGGCATTCGGGTTCCGCGCTACCATCGACCCAAGCCACGCAGAGTGTGTGAGGAGCACCGTCGTATTGACGGACAAAGGCGATGCGTGTGCCATCCGGCGAAGGGTACGGATGCCCATCGTGACCGATTCCGTGGGTGATCTGTCGCGCAGTCCCATTGACGGTGTCATATACCGCAACGTCGTAGTCACCACGCCCAGGTGAGGCCCAACGATTTGTTGTGCCAACAAGTCCTGAACCGTCCGGCAACCAGGAATGCACGACGTCGTCACGGAACGCGCGGGTGAGTCGGCGAGTTCCATTTGGGGTGCGCAGCCAGATGTCAAGAATTGTGCTATCGCCGGTTTCCTGCGTCCACGCCGAGGACAAACCATCGGGGCTGAACGCCGGTGCGTCGTTCGAATAGTTTCGTGCCGGTTCCGCAACGGTGGAGCTGGCAGCACGCCGCCTGAGCGGAGTTGTCCGCCCGTCAAATTCATCAGGTCGCAAATCGATATCAGTTGTAACACCGGCCGAGTCTACAAACAGGAGATGCTGGCGCGTCAATTCATCACCAGCAAGCGCGTGCACGGCGCCAAAAGAGAGAAACGGAACGAGTAGAATGATCAGCACTGCGGCGGCTTGACGGGCGTGCGACCACAAACCCAGACGCCATGACCAGGGAAGCGACCTCACCAAAGGTTTGATGCGTGGCGACGCCTCACCAACAAGCTCCGCGGCCAACATGGCATATGAACGGCGGTCGCTTCGACGCCGCGACGTGAGCGCAAATGTCCGAAACAGCCGCTCTACCGCAGTCGATTCCTGCCCCGCCGTGAGGTGCTGGCAGGCGCGAATGATGCGTCGCGGGTCATCATCAGCCCATGCCGCAAAATATTCGCCAACATCGCGTTCACACTTCAGCTGATCATCAACTACCGCCACACCCTTCGCCGCTTCCGCGATTTCGTCGTGTATTGGCACCCATCCTTCACCAATGATTGCAATAAACCCACCGCGCTCCAACGCACTGCAATCCGAGACAATATCTGATGTCGTATTTCGCAAAATTTTTGTCAACGCCGGTGCGTCAAGCGGACATCCCGCTGTCGCGAGTGCTGCCAGTGTACGGAGTTGTGAGGCCGGGAGCGCGCGAACGCGGTTGCGCAAAGCTTCTCCGGCCTGCAACATCGACGCGAGGCGATGTTCATCGGCGCATTGCCACTCATTTCCGGACAACGAGAGAATCTGCCGGTCGAGTGCGAGTTGCAACGTTTCAAGAATGAGCAGCGGGCTACCCCTTGTTGCACCACGCAATGCAGCAACAAACGATTCACTCCACGCAGCACCTCTTGGCAGCGCGCCCAATGCCGAGACAATGGCAGCGACTTGTGTTGTATCAAGCGCGGCCAGCGTCATGGTAACGGAACTCGGAGCCGCAGGCTTTCGTTCGGGTCGCGACGCGGTGAGACACAGCACGTGTACATTGCCAAGCCTGCTCCACAATCCTTCAAGCATACGAAAGGATTGGGTATCGATCCAATGCAAATCATCGATGGCCAGCACGAAACGCTGTTCATCGGCAATCGAGTGCACCAAGTCGGCAATCGCCAACATGCGACGCCGTAACGCTTCTTCTCCAGTTGCGGTATCGGCAACGCCGGAGAGTTGTGCTGACAAGGCGGGATTGAGCGCCAACAGCGCGGACGCGGACGCGGGTGCCACTCCGGCAGCACCGGGCTGCTTCAGGAGTTCAGCAGCAAGGTCAGCCGCAAACGCATAGGGCACATCCCGATTGCCGGGTGTCCCGCGCAACTGCGCGATATTTGCGCCGCTGGCCGCGAGCCGGAGCATGCCATCGTGCAGCAATCGCGTCTTTCCGAAGCCCGCTGGTGCGCTGAGATGGAAGTGCCGACTGGGTCCGTTGCGCACTGCATCCCACGCCGATGTGATGGCAAAAAATTCGCGTTCACGTCCCGTCAACTCGGCGACCAACGCGGATGCGTGTTCCGATGGTACAGTTAACGCTGTCGTTCGCCGTGCGCGTGCGATGGCCGATCGCGTCGCTACTTCAAGAACAGTTTCATCTGCGAGCGCGCGCTGCTCAACTATATCCGCCTCCATCACAGCGGAGATAAAATCACCATTGGCGATATATGCTTCGATCAGGAGCCGTGCGGCGGCCTCGACTTGCGGCAAGTGTTCGCGCGCGCGTTGCGCGAGGGCCTTTGCATCTTTCAGCCGCGACTCATTGAGCATGCGGCGCACGAGCGTTTCCGTACCGCGCGCGAATCCGGACTCGAGCCTGTCGCGTTCAAGGTCGGCCCACTGTTCGAATGCGGCGCCGCCGGGCACACCAAACGCAGGCAGGAATGCGCCACGGTATTCGGATAGTGCATTCTCGAGTTCGTTTTGCTCAAGGAAGGCAAGAAATGCGTCCCGATCGGTCGACAGTGCGAGCGCTAACGAAACTTCTTCGGAGCCGGTGATGCTGTCCTCACCCAGGAGGCGACGAAGCAGAAACAGTGTTTGCCGAAGCGATGGGCGCGCGCGCTCTGGTTCGACATCCGACCAGAGTAGGTTGATTAAAGACTCACGTGAAGCGCGCCTTCCTGGTGTGCACGCGAGAAAAATCAGCAGCGCGAGCGGTTTGCCTGGGCCGAGCAACATCGTCACGCCGTCAGCGGCGTAAAGTGTGGCCGTACCTAGAGTTCGCAGCCTGAGCGATGTATCGATCGGAGCGGACTGACGGCCCACAAATGGCATATAACGGCGAAATAACGTGAGAAAAGCGGTATTCCGGATGCGAGCCTGCCACTTCAAGGAGGCAAAGTCACGCCCCCCTCGGCACTGTGCCCTTATTCGTTGGGCAAACGTATGGGTGCGGTATTGACTCAACAAGTACACGTCAGGGACGACGGCCAGCCTATCACCGGAAATACACCGCATGAAACGAACGCTCTTGACGATCGGTTTTTTACTGTGCGCGGTTGGTCCCGCTGCAGAAGCACAAGTCGTTGACGTGCATGGCACCTACACGCAAAACGTTGCCAACCAAATACCGTGGGCCTTCGGTCAAACCACGTATGACATGCGGACACTCGTTGACAACGGTCCCTTGCTCGCGATGGCCGCAACACGTCGGTCGAACACGCCCAATGTGATCGACAATGGCAATGGCACGTGGAACGCATTGGCAGGCCGTGACCCGAACAACGTAAACCCGAAC
>JBDUBA010000184.1:0-6215 GCA_040004335.1 Gemmatimonas sp. | reverse complement strand
CCGCAAAATTCGCGTGCTGCCTTAGCGCATGGAACTTCTGCGACACTACACTAGTCCGCAGCAACCTCAGAAATGATGACCCCGCGCTCCGCCAACATCGCGAAGTACTGCTCGGGTGGAATACATTCATCGGTCGTGTGTACGCCGGGTGCGATCGCGCGCGTTGCCTGCAACTGACCAGTAATCGAAAGTGTGTACCCCGTGGTGCGCATCATCGCAGTAATGCCGTGCGCCGCATCGTACTTGTCGACCAATTGCCACGCCCGCGACGACCGCTGTCCTCCACGCGTACCCGTTACCACTACGCGTAACGCGACCATGTCCGGACTTGCTGGTTTCCGCAGCTTGTCGCCGGCCACTTTCACAAACACGTCGCGCGGCACAACGGATTGCCCTTTTACATCGACGGGGTCCTTCGACATGAGCCCAAGCTCACGCACGCCCGCCATGATGGCCGCGTGTCCCGGATACCGCAGCGTTTTGTATTCCATAACCGGAATCTGATGCGCGTAGCGATACACCATGGTAGACAGACCACCCGCTGTGTGAAACGCTTCGAGCTGACCAGCAGGCTCGGGAAACATCACCGGCACAATTTCGGTCAACGCGTCCACTTCGGTTGGCTTGCCGTCGCGAATGACCAGCGATGGCGTGGTGTAGTAGTCAACGACCCCTTCGATGGAATACACAATCTGGTAGTTGAGCGGCGGCTCGGGATGTTGCGGTAACCCGCCCACGAACATGCGCACACTCTCAACCTTGTCGAACTGATTGATGCCGTGTTGCGCAATGATGTTCACCATGCCGGGCGCGAGTCCCGTGTCGGGAACAACACTCACTCCTTTGGCACGCGCATCACCGTTCAGTTCCTTTTGCTTCAACACAATTTCCGTATTGCCACCAAGATCGGTGAAGTGCACACCGGCTTTCACGGCCAACTGCGCCAGTCGCAAGTTGAAGTAGTACGGAATTGCGCTTTGCACTGCGTCGCACTGCGCCATGATGGCGAGCACGGACGCATCGTCCCGCACGTCGAGAACGGTCGGTACCAAACGATTGGTCGCGAGCGCGGCATGCGACTTCAGAAACGGCGCCAACGAGTCCACCTTGAGATCGGCCAACATGACCCGTTCCACATCGGGGTTGTTCAGCAGATCAAACGCACAGGCCGATCCTTGCAATCCGGCACCCAATACGAGCATGCGCATGATGAACTCTCTCTATTGAAAGGTTGTCGCGTGGATTACAACCGTACGCGATTCCGACCGTCCGCTTTCGCGCGATACAGCGCGGCGTCCGCCCGGGCAAACAGATCTTCCACCGATTCGATACGCGCCGCGGGAAAGGTCGCGACTCCAACACTGGTCGTCAGACTGAGCCCCGGTTGATCGACGCGCCCGCCAAAGTCATGCGAATCGATTGCCGCGCGAATGCGTTCAGCAAACGTCTCGGCACCCGCGACATCGGTTTCGGGTAACAACACCAGAAACTCCTCTCCGCCATACCGCGCTACCATGTCCGTCGTGCGAATGGTTTCCGTGAGCAACGCCGCCACGTCACGCAGCACGTCATCGCCCACCAGATGTCCGTACGAATCGTTGACACGCTTGAAGTGATCGAGGTCAATCATCAACAACGCCATCGACGAATCGTACCGCAACGCCCGTTCCATTTCGGCAGTAATGCGTTCCGTGAGCGCGCGACGATTAAGCAGCTGCGTCAACGAATCGGTTTGGGCCAGTTGTTCAAGCCGCGCGTTGTCGGCCATGGTCGTTTCCACCACTTGCGCGCGCTGAATAACCGCCACTGCGGCGTTGATGACGTCCTGCGCAAACTCCAGATCTTTCTGCCCCAACGACGGTTGATCGCGCGTGCGCCGCACAAGAAATACGCCGTACTCGCCGCGGTCGATGCTGAACGGCAGCGCGATCACCGAACGAATGGAAACTTCAATGCCCTCGATACCCCAGACCGCTCGCACACCTTCGTACAACGGGTGCGTATCGATGTCTTCGACCAGAATTGGCTGACCGGTTTCGAAAGCGGCCTTGAGTTCCGGATACCGATCGAGCTGCACGCGCAGCTGACTCAGTTTCGGATTTTCGTACGCGGCGACGACTGTCGCCATCTTGTCGCCGGGACGCGCCAATACAACCGAGCAGTGTGAAACGCCCAATGCCCGCGCCGCGCGACGCACCAGCAGATGATACAGTTCAGACACCGACAAATCGCCGGTGACTTCATGTAGAATATCCACCAAAGTGCGACGGCTATCCGATTCCGCTTGTGATCGTAGCAGCGCTTCTTCGGTGCGCACGAGTGCCTGACGCGTGCCACGCAACACGGCGCCCGCACGCAACTGGGCCTGCACGCGCGCCAGCAATTCTTTCGGACGAAACGGCTTGCGAATGAAGTCGGACGCACCCAATCCAAACGCGCGCACGGAGGCTTCTTCCGGGGGCAGCGACGACAACATCAACACGGGCAAATCGCGCCACCGTTCTTCGCCCTTGATGCGCTCGAGCAACTGACAACCGTCCGCGTCCGGCATCAGAATATCCATCAACAACAAGTCGGGCGTGCGGGCGTCCAACTGTTCCATTGCCGAAATGCCGCCGCTCGCGCGGGCGACTTCATATCCGTTGTCGCGCAACAACCATGACACGGATTCCAGAATTGCCGGATCGTCGTCCGCAATGAGAATACGTGCCGTAGGCATGGTATCAGGCGGAGTACGGAGGAACGTCAGCAATCAGCTGCATCAACCCTGGCCACTCGATGTTACCGCCACTCAACACCAACACCGTTGGGCCAACGGGTTTGAACAGCCCTTCCATCAACGCCGCCAGCGTGATGGCGCCGCTGGGTTCCGCAACCAGTTTCATGCGATCCAGCAGGAATCGCATCGCCGTTTTGATTGGCGCATCGGGTACCTGCACGATCTCGTCGACGCGGGCAGCGAGGTGTTCGTAGTTCGTATTCCCAATACGAACGCCCAGCAATCCATCGGGTAATCCAGCGGTTTGTTCGAGTGTGACTGGCCCACCCGCGGCGCGCGCGCGCGAAAGTTTTGGCGTGCCAGCCGGTTCGACCGCAATCACCCGCACACCGGGCACGCGCAGCTTGAGCGCCGACGCCACTCCCGACGACAATCCACCCCCGCCCACCTGCACGACAATGGTGCCTATGGATGGCAGATCGTCTGCAATTTCCATGGCGAGTGTACCCTGCCCCGCAATGATGACTGGTGAATCGTACGGGGGCACAACAACCGCTCCGGTTTCCGCCGCGATTTGATCACCGGCCGCCAGTCGCTCGGGCGTCGTAGTTCCGGCCAATACCACTTGACCACCGTACCGCTCAACACCAGCGCGTTTTGCTGCACTGACTGTTGTTGGCATGACGGCCGTGCACGGCACACCAAACATGCGCGCCGCATACGCAACCGCTTGTGCGTGATTGCCCGAGGACGGCGCAATTACTCCACGGGCGCGTTCCGCCGGATTCATCCCGGCCAGAAACGTATAGGCGCCCCGAAACTTGAATGCGCCGGTCCGCTGCAGCATTTCCGGCTTCACCCAGATGCCAGCGGGAAAGCGGTCCTGCAATGCATCCACCGGCAGCAGCGGCGTGCGAACGGCAATGCCGTCCAACACGCGCGCTGCCGCTTGCAAATCTTCCAGCGTTACCAACGCTGACTGGTTTTGCGTATCAGTCATTCAAATCCAGTTCGCCGTCGCCGGCCGGTTCGTCCATCAGATCTTCACTGGAGTTGGCGCCGGGTTCGCCGTCGCCAATGTGTTTGTCTTCGGGAATAACGCGGGCCACCGCGGACACTTCGTCCTTGTCGTCAAGGGCAACCAGTTTCACACCTTGCGTTGCTCGACCCGCCACGCGAATGTCGCTCACCTTGCAACGAATCGCGACACCCTGGCGCGTCATCAGCATCAACTCGTCTTCGGGCACCACTTCGAGCAACGAAATTACATCGCCCGTCCGATCGGTGCGATTGAGCGTGAGAATGCCCTTGCCACCGCGTTTTTGCACGCGGTATTCCTCAATGTCCGAACACTTGCCCAGGCCTTTCTGCGTCACGACCAGCAACGTCGCAGCGCGTTTGATCACCACCATGCCCACCACTTCGTCGCTGGGACGCAGTTCGATGCCTTTCACGCCCGTGGTATCGCGGCCCATCTCACGCACGTCGCTCTCATGAAAACGCACCGAGAGACCATGTTTCGTAGCCAACACCACATCATTGCTGCCCGACGTCACTTGCACGTCGATCAACAAATCGTCGTCTTCAACCTTGATTGCCTTGATACCCGTCACACGCGGATTGGAGTACTGGGACAACGCCGTTTTTTTAACGGTGCCATTCTTTGTGCAGAACAACAGGAATTCGGTGTCGCTGAATTCGCGCACCGGTACAACCGTACGAATGCGCGTGTCCGGCGTGACGTTGATCAGGTTGACGATGGGTTTACCGCGCGTGTTGCGTCCGGCTTGCGGCAGCTCGTGCACCTTGAGCCAGTAGCACCGTCCGTCATCGGTAAAGATGAGAATGTACGTGTGTGTACTGACCACATAGAAGCGCTCGAGGAAGTCGCCGTCCTTGAGATCGGCGCTCTGTTTGCCGCGACCGCCACGCGTTTGTCTATTGTACAGTGACAGCGCAGTGCGCTTGATGTAGCCGTTGTGCGAAATGGTGACCACCATTTCTTCTTCGGCAATGAGATCTTCGATGGAGAATTCGCCATCATCACTGACGATTTCCGTGCGGCGTGGGTCGCCATACGTGTCCGACATCTTTTGCAGATGTCCGCGAATGATGCCCGAACGACGATCGCGCGATGACAAGATGTCGCGCAGATCTCCAATCGTTGCGCGAACTTCCACCAACTCTTCTTCCAGCTTTTCGCGTTCCAGCCCAGTCAGTTTGGCCAGGCGCATGTTCAGAATCTGCTCGGCCTGAATTTCGGAGAGCGCAAAACGCGCCTGCAGCTGTGTGCTGGCAGTCGGTGTGTCGGCAGCGGCACGAATGAGTGCAATCACTTCGTCGATGTTGTCGACGGCAATCTTCAGCCCCTCAAGGATGTGCTCGCGTTCGAGCGCCTTCTTGAGGTCGAATTCCGTACCGCGCAACAACACTTCGTGCCGGTGCGTGAGATAGTGCTCGAGACACTGCTTGAGCGTGAGCACCTTTGGCACGAGCTGGCGCGTATTGACGTCTGGCACAAGCGCCAGGCAGTTCACACCAAACGTGCTCTGCATCGCGGTGTGTTTATACAACTGATTAAGCACCACGCGCGGAATCGCATCGCGCTTGAGCTCGATGACCACGCGCATGCCTTCGCGGCTGGACTCGTCGCGCAAGTCAGAAATACCTTCCAACTTCTTGTCGCGAACAAGCGCTGCAATATCGATGACCAACTTTGACTTGTTGACCTGATACGGCAGTTCCGTTACGACAATCTGCGATTTGCCGCTGGACTCCTTTTCCTCAATGACAGCACGTCCGCGCATGACAATGCGGCCACGTCCGGTTTCCTGATAATCCGTGATGCCGGCGCGACCGTAGATGTAACCGCCCGTTGGGAAGTCAGGACCCTTCACAAACTTGCGAAGTCCTGCGCCATCAAGTTCCGGATTGTCGATGAGCGCGACGAGCGCTTGCACCAACTCCACAAGATTGTGCGGCGGAATATTGGTGGCCATACCAACGGCGATGCCCGACGATCCGTTCAGCAGCAAATTCGGAATGCCGGCCGGCAGAACCTTTGGCTCTGTCAGGCGATCGTCGAAGTTGGGCGCAAAATCGACTGTGTTCTTGTCGATATCGGACAACATTTCCGTTGCGATGCGCATGAGACGCGCTTCGGTATACCGGTACGCGGCAGCGGAGTCACCGTCGACGGATCCAAAATTTCCCTGGCCGTCAATGAGCGGGTACCGCAGCGAGAAATCCTGCGCCATACGAACCAGCGCGTCATAGACGCTGCTATCTCCGTGCGGGTGGTAACGCCCCAGCACATCGCCAACCACCGTTGCGCATTTCTTGTACGGACGGCCCGGCAGCAAGCCGTTTTCGTTCATCGAGTGCAACACGCGGCGGTGCACGGGCTTGAGTCCGTCTCGAACGTCGGGCAGCGCGCGGGAAACAATCACGCTCATCGAATAATTGATGAACGATTCCTTGATCTCCTCGTTGATGA
>JBDUBA010000227.1:0-6216 GCA_040004335.1 Gemmatimonas sp. | reverse complement strand
ACGCACACCCTCCAGCTGGTGACACAATACGACGGAGGGCGCTTCTCGGGCTGGCAGCGGCAGCTTGACGCTCGCACCGTCCAGGGTGAGATGGAGGCCGTGCTCGCGCAAATAACGGGGAACCATATTGCGGTCGCGGGCGCCGGACGGACCGACACGGGTGTTCACGCTACCGGCCAGGTTGCCAGCATCAGGGTTCCGGCGCGCTGGACTCCAGAAGCAATTCGCCGCGCGCTCAACGCGATGCTCCCCGATGACATCTGGATCGCCGACGCTCACAAAATGGCGCCAGAATTTCATGCCCGATTCAGCGCAATGGCGCGTCGCTACAGTTATCTTGTGGGGGCCGACGAGGCCGCACGATCTCCATTCCGCCGTCGTTACGAGTGGGCCATTCGCCTACCGCTTGATGGCGAGGCGCTGGCTGGGGAAACTGAGGCGCTGTTGGGGGAGCACATTTTTCGGGGATTTGCCAAGGCCCGCACGGCGCCCGCCGGTGACGACCATCGCTGCATCATTCACGAAGCGCGATGGAAGCCACGCGAGGGCGGCTGGGAGTTCGAGATCGAGGCAAACCGCTTCCTCCATCATATGGTACGTTTTCTTGTCGGAACGATGATCGATGTGGGACTGGGCCGAAGGCCGCGAGGTACAATCGCGCGGCTGCTAACGGCCACGGACAATCTCGACGCTTCCTCGCTCGCGCCGGCCCACGCGCTGACGTTGCGCGCCGTGCGGTACCCGGCCCAACTGTACCTCTCCAGCGACTGATGCGCGCCGCACTACACGCAGGGCGCGCCCACGTTTGCGATCCAACGCTGTCCATCCGCGACGACAAACGTTTCACCATGCGAGCGACCTTGAACATGCGACGCTTCTCCTCCGTATTGCTGGCCGCATTGCTCACTGCTGGTTGCGAGGGTGCCAATCCAAAAGCGTCGGTGGCCCAGCAGCGCACGTTGCCCGCACCGCCCACAACTGCCGCAGCACTCTCGGCCTCGCGTCGTACGGCAATCACCACCGCGGTCGAACGCGTTTCCTCAAGCGTCGTTACGGTGCAAACGGAGTCCGTGCAGCGCGTGCAGCCCGACATTTTCAGTTTCATGCGGGGCGACGGAGCGCGCGAACAAAAGAACGCCGGCATCGGTTCGGGTTTCATCATACGTGCGGATGGCGTGGTCGTCACCAACGCCCACGTGGTGGCCGGCGCCACAACGGTGACCGTTGCAATGCGCGACGGTACAACGTATCCGGCGAAAGTGGTTGGCAAGGACGAAACCAACGACATTGCCGTTGTCAAAATCGATGCAAAAGATCTCCCGGTGTCACCACTAGGCACATCAGCCGATCTGCTGGTTGGCGAATGGGCGATCGCCATTGGAAACCCATTCGGTTTTGTATTGGGCAACAGCGAACCCAGTGTGTCAGTCGGTGTCATTAGTGCCGTTGGCCGAAACCTGGCTGGGCGCAACGAATTGGGCGGCGTGTATCTCGACATGATTCAAACGGATGCAGCGATCAACCCGGGCAACTCGGGCGGTCCGTTGATCAATGCCCTGGGTGAAGTGATTGGCGTCAACAGTTCCATCTATTCTCCAAGTGGTGGATCCATTGGGTTGGGTTTCGCCATTCCGATTGATCGCACCAAACGTATCGCCGAGGATCTGCTCGAACACGGCGCGGTGCAGCAATCGTGGGTAGGTATTCGTCTGCAGGCGATTCAGGTGCAGAGCGCGCGCGAAGCGGCCAGTGTTGGCGCGGTGGTGGGCAGCGTTGTGAAAGGTTCGCCCGCCGAAATTGCGGGCGTACAAGTTGGCGATCAAATCGTGAAAGCCGCGTTGCGTGCCGTGCACAATCCGTTTGACTGGGAAGCGCGCCTGCTTGACTTGCGTGTGGGTGAATCACTTCCGGTTACCGTCAAACGTGGTGCGCGCGAATTGACACTGCAGCTCAAGATCGCTGCCGCACCCGAAGCCGGTGCGACGAAAGTAACCGTAGCGAAAGACATCGAACTCATCACGTTGACCGAGTCAATCAAGGGCGAACGTGCCATTGCCTCGAACGCGGGCGCAGTCATTACCCGAGTGAAAGCGTATGTCACGGAACAGATCGGATTGCAGTCGGGCGACGTCATTGTGCGGGTGAATAACGAGCCGATCACGAGCGCCGAACAGGCCTCCACGCTGATCACACGCTTTGGATCGAACGGGGATGTGAGTGTCACGTTTGAACGCGGTCGTAACTTGTATCGAACTTCTTTCACCCTGCGCTGATTTTACGTGTCTGGTCACGACAGCTACACTTCGCCACTCTCCGAACGATACGCATCCCCAGCAATGCTCACATTGTGGGGAGGACAAACGCGCTACAGTCTCTGGCGCGAGTTGTGGTTGGCGCTCGCCGAATCACAGCGCGAACTTGGCATCAAGATTCCCGAATCGGCCATCGCGCAAATGCGTGAACATCTGCATGACATCGATTTCACGTCGGTGGCCGAATACGAGCGCCGATTTCGCCATGATGTGATGGCGCATGTGCACGCTTTTGGCGAAGTGGCACCGGCCGCACGTCCGTTCATTCATCTGGGCGCGACCAGTTGCTACGTCACGGATAATGCCGAACTGATTTTGATGCGGCGCGCGATGGCGATTTTGCGCGAAAAGGTTGCACGGATTATGACATCGCTGGCCGCGTTCTCGCGCGAGTATCGTGACATGCCGGCGTTGGGATACACACACCTGCAACCGGCGCAACTCACGACCGTGGGCAAACGCGCGACGTTGTGGATGCAGGATCTGCTACTCGACGCCGCCGACCTCGAACATCGCGAGAAGACCATTCCGTTTCGTGGCGTAAAAGGCACCACGGGCACGCAGGCGAGTTTCCTCAGCTTGTTCGATGGCGATCACGCCAAGGTACGCGAACTCGATCGTATGGTGACGGCGAAGATGAAATTTTCGCACTCCATTCCGGTTAGTGGTCAAACGTATTCGCGCAAAATCGACGCACAGGTTCTCGACGTGGTGGCAGGCATCGCGGCATCGGCATCGAAGTTCAGCGGCGACATGCGCCTGCTGCAAGCGTTTGGCGAAATGGAAGAACCGTTCGAGAAAGAACAGATTGGTTCATCCGCAATGGCGTACAAACGAAATCCAATGCGCTCAGAAAGAATTGCGGCGCTGGCGCGATTTGTATTGTCACTGGAACCGAACGCAAACCAGACGCACGCGGTTCAGTACTTCGAACGTACCCTCGACGATTCGGCCAACCGGCGTCTCGCCATTCCGGAATCGTTTCTGGCCACCGATGCCATCCTGGTGTTAATGCAAAACGTCACTCGGGGACTCGAAGTCCATCCGGCCCGCATTCGCCGCCGTGTTGACGACGAATTGCCGTTCATGGCAACCGAAGAACTCATCGTGCGTTTTGTTCGCGCTGGTGGTGATCGTCAGGAAGCGCACGAACTCATTCGCGGACACAGCATGACGGCATCAGCCGCAGTGAAAGCTGGAGCGCCGCGCAACGACCTGCTGGAACGTCTGGCCGCCGATCCGGCGTTTGGCATTCCGCTCGAAGACTTGCAGGCGGCCGCCGAACCGTCGCGCTACATCGGTCGCGCATCTGCACAAGTTGACGAATTCCTGATCGAAACCGTGCAGCCGTGGCTCGATACGCAGCCGCCTCCATCCGACACCGTGGACTCTATTCGCGTATGACCACCCCCGCTGCAGCTCCCGCGCTTGCGCGGACAGACCTGCCCTTGCCTCTGGTTCGTCGCGGAAAGGTTCGCGACGTGTACGCGGCCGGCGATGATCTCCTGCTTGTCACGACCGATCGCATCAGCGCGTTTGATGTCGTGATGGATCAGGCCATTCCGCACAAGGGCGCAGTGCTCACGCAGCTCACTGCGTGGTGGTTGGCGCAACTCGCTCAGCGTGTGCCAAACCACCTCATCTCGGCCGATACCGCAGAGATCATCCGGCGTGTTCCGGAACTTGCGCCACATGCAAAAGCATTGGCAGGACGCATGATGTTGTGCGTGCATGCGGACGTCGTACCCATCGAATGTGTCATTCGTGGGTACCTCTCAGGCTCAGCCTGGAAAGAATACAAAGCGACGGGCACACTGGCCGGTGAACCTTTGCCCGCCGGTTACGAAGAGAGTGATCGTCTCGATCCACCAATCTTTTCGCCGGCGACAAAGGCGGAAAGCGGGCATGACGAAAACATTACGGTCGAACAGGTTAGTCGTGAGGTTGGGGAAGAAACCGCGGCCGAACTCGAGCACCTGTCACGCACGATTTACGAATTCGGTCGTGACATTGCCGCTGCGCACGGCATCATCGTTGCCGACACCAAGTTTGAATTCGGCTGGTACAACGGCGCGCTCATTTTGATTGACGAAGTGCTTACTCCGGATAGTTCACGCTTCTGGTCGCAGGCCGACTACGCGCCCGGACGCGGTCAGGCCAGTTTCGACAAACAACCACTCCGCGATTGGCTCGACGGTGAGCGTAAGGCGGGACGTTGGAATGGCGAATCGCCGCCACCAACCTTGCCGCCATCGGTCATTGATGCAACGAGTGCGCGGTATCGTGAGGCGTATCGTCGCATCACCGGTTCGGCTCTCGATCTCACACCTATGGGTACTGCCTGATGTTTGCCCGCGAGGGATACCCGTTCATCCTCGGCGCTGCGGCGCTCGCTGCTATCGGGTTCACGATGGCGTTGCGGTTGCGTTCGTGGCCACTCTGGCTTGCCGCGATCGTGCTCACCGTCATCGCCTTGTCGGTTGCCTGGTTCTTCCGCAACCCAACGCGTGTTGGTGAGCGCGGCGCCAGCGTCGCCACTGCGCCAGTCGACGGCGAGATCGTCATGCGGCAAATTGCCGGTCTCGTTGCGCGCCGCATCAGTACTGACTCGAAAAGCGGTGACGCTCCGCAGCACGGTTCGCGAATGGGACTGATTCGATTTGGTTCAGGCGTCCATCTAGTCGTACCGCGCGCAGCAAAACGCAGAGTAATGTTGGGCCAGCGCACACGGGCTGGTGAAATGGTCATCGCCGACTTGCCTGTATCGTGAACGCCGACCAGGCTCGGATCAAGCCACAAAAGAAACGGCCGCGTGTTGTCACCACACTGCCGAACGGTTTCACTCTGGCGAATCTGTTCTTTGGCATGTTTGCCATCGTTGCAGCGACGCGCGGCGAGTTTGACGACGCGGCCCTGTACATTGTATTCGCCGCCGTGGCGGACACGCTTGACGGCCGAATTGCGCGAGCCACAAAAACCGGCAGTGCCTTCGGTGAGCAGCTCGATTCGCTGGTCGACGCAATTTCGTTCGGCACGGCGCCCGCGCTCATCATGTACTTCGCGGTGCTCAACAAGACCGGCTGGGATTGGATCTTCTGCTTCATCTACACATCGTGCGCGGTGCTGCGCCTTGCGCGGTTCAATGTAGAATCGGCCGGAACCGGTTCGAAACAGTTTACTGGCTTACCAAGTCCCTCGGCGGGATTGACGCTTGCCACGTATTACTGGTTCAGCCAGACGCCGCTGTATAACGAAACGATGATCGGGAACTTGCCGTGGCATCAAACCATGCGTTTTGTGATGCTCGGTTTGAGCATGCTGATGATCAGCAACGTGCAGTATGCCAAAGTTCCGACGGTCGGCTTCAAAACGCTTCGCGAAATCACCGGCACGTTGATGGTAGTGGGTGTGTTCGCCGGAGTGATTTTTCTTCCGAAGCAATTTTTCTTTCCAGCGTGGATGGCGTATGTGCTCTACGGCATCGGGCGCACCGTGTTGCTCGGTTTGATGGGCCGCGTGTCGTCGTTGCATGACGACGACCGCGACGATGCTGATGACGACGAAGGCGAGACCGACGCATCGCTGAACGCAGCCGCAGTACGACAACGGCGCCGCCGTCGTCGCAACCAAACTCGACCCAATCCCGGTCGTCCGACCGACCCACAGGATCCTCCCGCATGACGCGTTTTCGCATTGCGCTGCATATCGTTCCCCGCCGCGGCATTCTCGATCCTCAGGGCAAGGCCGTGTCCGACGCACTGCATTCGCTGGGATTTCCCGGCGTGCAGGATGTGCGCGTTGGACGATTTCTCACCATTGATACGACCGCCGAACATGCGGATGCCGCGCGTGAGTCCGCGCGCGCGATGTGCGAAAAGTTGCTGGCGAACCCCGTCACCGAAGA
>JBDUBA010000406.1:0-6236 GCA_040004335.1 Gemmatimonas sp. | reverse complement strand
CAGGCCGTATGCTCCAAATAGCATTTGCTACTTTGCTGGCGCGAACGCATGCCGCACTACATGCGGCACGTCGTCGCTATCGAAGGAAACTCCCTTGCGGACAGTGCCGTGCGGACCGCTCCATTCGTAGTACGCACGCCGTCGCGATGCCGCCTATCTGAACGGTCCTACAATCTGTCCACGCAGCTCGCCATTTGGGTTCGCGCCCGTGCGCACATTGATGTACGCCAGCTGGTGGCTCAACAACGATTGCAACGAATCGAGTGAAATTGCCGGCTGGCCGCCTTGCGGGCGAATATCAGCGGCAGTGAACGTAGTGTTCAAAATGCCCCACGAAGACGTTTGACCAGGCAACGGGAGATCGACTAACACGTCCGCCGTTTGCGCCGAGTTGCCCGCGCCGTGAATTTGAACGCCGGTGGCCGGCCCTGAGAGCCCCACCCACGTGATCAAATAGTTGATCCGATTACCGTTAAGCCGAAAAAACGAACTGCCTTCGCCAAGCGATTGCACCGACGTTGGACGTTCATCCTCACCGAGCATTTGCGATGCGAAATCGAAATCGGGTGTGGCATACACTGCCAGATCTACAAAACCTGACGCGCTGAAACCCTCATAGCTGGCGGACGCTGCAACCCGCACCGCAGGCGTCGGAATCAACGCGGTGACGACGCCGGCCTGTGACACCACAACTTTGCTCGGTGCCGGCGCCGAATACGTGAATTGCGTAACCCGCGGCATTGCGCGGCCGAGCGCGTCACGAGCGAACGCGCTGAGTTGTACCGTCTGCCCAGGCCCGACGACATCAAGATCGTTTATGACCACGACCGAAGCCAGGACGCGATGCACGGTAATCGGTACTGACTGGTGCACGCCGCCAATTGTCGCCGTAATGCTCGCGGTGCCGTCATCAATCGCGATGATAGTGCCCACGGCACCCGTACCGGTCACAATCGCAACCGCCGTGTCGCTCGACGTCCACGTGATGGCCGGCGCGTTCATGATTTCGCCGCTCGAATCAGTGACCACTGCAATCGCACTGCGCGTTTCACCGTGCGAAGTCATGGTTGCGGTTGAGGGCACCGTGATCTGAACCAACGCGGCTCCCTTGGACGGAACCGGTACCGGTGGGTAGTATGGATTATCAGATCCGTAACTGTTGCACGCGCCAAGTACCAGCGAGGCAAGAAGCAATATTCTGGACGAACGCATAAGAATTCCTGGAAGCGGCATACACAGGGTTAAATCGAGGTGAGAACAAATTCCGGAAAGTCGGCGCCATCACTCACGCGCAGCTTGTCGTAGATGCCCTTGCCAGCCTGTTTTTTATTCCCGTCGCGTCCTGACATGTAGTTTTAGGCTGAATGCGCTCAGAACACGATGCTGGTTGCCAAGCTGAACGTACGCGTGAGTGGGTACCGCTGCGTGTCGACGTAGTTGCTGTAGGCATCACTCTGTGGATTGAGTCCACTGTAGCCGGTGAGCGTAAACAGGTTCCGGCCAACGAGATCAACTTCAATGCGCTGCGCGCCTATGCGTCTGACGAACGCGAATCTGTTGGCACCGAATTGGTAACTGAGACTGGCTTCGGACAAGCGCGCATATGTGGCGCTTTCCATAAATTCCTTCAGATACCAGCTGTCATTTATAGTGAACGCTCGGTAGTACAGAAGCGGTTTACGCTGCTCGTCGGGCTTCCCGGACTGATCCAGATCATTGTGCAGTCCGATCGAATACAAGTTTTGCTTGACGCCGTTGTAGACATCGCCGCCCAATTGGCCGGTGACCTGCCCATACAGGCGAAACCCCTTGAAGCGCAGTGTGTTCTGAAGGCCGTAGCGAAGCCCCGGGTTGCCATTTCCAATTTTTGAATAAATCGGAAGATCAAAATTGTCGGTCTTTCGGATTGGCCATCCCCAGCGATAGAAATTTCCGTTGATGGTTAAGTTGGTTCCCCACAGGTTCTTTGCTTTTCCGTCACGCCACGTGTTCCCGGTGCCAACAGCGACCACATAGCCTTCGTCGTTGATGTCAAATTGATCCAGGGAGTTGGAGACGAGTTGCGGAAGTTCGCTTTTGCTGCGCAGCAAAGTATAGCCATATAGATCTCCCGTCCGCGCGCCTTTGCAGTTGGATCGCAACGCCGCGTAATAGCAGACCAGGTCAAACTGCGAAATAGTGTTCTCGCGATGATCACCGACGAGTGCAATGTCCCAGAGCGGCCCTTCTGGATTGTTCAGAATGCTGGCCTGGATACTGCCTTCAATTGTACGGCCTTTGAGACCAGTCGGATAAAAGAAAATGTTGCCGAAGGTCGCATTGATGCCTGACTGGTCTTCACGCGAATGCGTCGATGCGTATGAAGCGGAAACGCGCAACCGTTTCTTGACGATCATGTCGAAACCGGCGTCGTATTCACTCACAATGTGTGGCAACGGGTCGGCCGGACGTGGCCCAACAAGTATCCAGAACGGATTGGCCGGTCTGCTGTGTTCTTGACCGGTACCAGTACTGAATCGCACCTTGAGCAGATCCAGACTGCCAAACGGAAGCCATGCCTCTTCATTCAACAACCAGGCAGCCGAACCGCGTAAAAAACTGTTCCATTGCTGGCGCGTGCCAGTAGAAGACAATCCCTCGCGGCGCAAAGCAACATCGGCGATGTACCGGCCAGCATAGTCAAGATTGAGGGTTGCGAAGCCCGCGGCAACACGTCGTTCTCCGATTGCGTATGTCGAAGTTGAAAATGAAATCGTATCAAAGATTGTGTTCGGTGCTCCCGTTTTGAAAATCTTGGTTGACGACGATCGAAGATACTGAAAGGCCTCCCTCGATGTCTCACCTCGCATACCGACTCGCGCTGTCAGATTGCCAATCGATTTAACCGCAGTCGCACCTCCCTGAAACTGACCGAACGCGATGCTGTCGGTTGCTCGTTGCGGGCTCTGCACAATTCTTCCGGGAATCGCTAACGTGAGTGCCACACCTGATTCCCCAATTCGATCGCGATAGCCGCGGTCATAGCTGCCGATCGCGTCAAGTGTCAGCCAGGAGAACGCGCGTTCCGAAAGGCTCAGATTGATCAACGTCCGTTGATGGCGAATGCCATCGATATTGAGCGTTTGCTGCGCCAATGGATTGGGACGCGTGGGATCAAGCGGTTCCGGATTGAGTCGATACGCCGATTTACCGTCTGGATCGGCCGCCAGCAGGTTCACATCCGGATTAAATGGCGTGAAGCTGCTCTTGAACGGCTCTTCATGGCTTTCGACACGAGACGCGGACAACCCAACCGTGAGTCGATTGCCAACGCGCTGATCGAGGTTGAATCGGACCGTATGGCGCTGGAGTCCGTCCGCATCGCGCACAACGGCTTGTTGTTGCGTGCGAGAATACGCGAGACTGAAGTTTGTCGCCGCACGATTCTGCTGGACGGTCAGCGTTTGCGTGCTCAACCACGCTACGCGAAACAGCGCGTCATCCTCATCATAGATTGGCACGATGTACGGGTTCTCAATGATTCCGGTAGCTGACACAATGCGATTTTCGCGAGACACCACAGCGCCCAGCGCGTTGACGTATTGGCCCGCGGCATTGACCCGGAATTGGTGCGCTCGCAAGGGATCATACACATCACCTGTTTTTTTGTCCGTACCGACTTCGTTCCGCAACGAAAATTGTATCGGCCCGACCGGCAGGCCACGCCCTCGCTTCGTTGTCACAACAATTACACCATTCATGCCGCGAAACCCATAGAGCGATGCAGCGGCCACGCCTTTCATAATCTCGATGTGCTCTACATCGAGTCCCTCGATGTCCTGCGCCGACATCGGATATGTCTGACTCATCAACACGCCGTCCACCACGAGCAGCGGCGGAACGGACGCCGTGTCGGTGGGCGTAATCGGCGTACGTAATTGGATCGACAAATCCGCGCCGGGTGATCCGCCGGCACGCTGAATCGCGAGCCCCGCCACTTTGCCGTCGAGCGACGCAATCGCCGACAACGGAGATTGCACAGGCATTTCTTCAGCGTTCACGCGATCGACAGAAAACGGTGATTTGCGCGACGATATTGGCGACGGCGTGGCGGATGAAATGAGCCCGCCGCCTTGCAGTGTACTCCGCGAAATTTTGATCGTTACGTCGCGTTCCACTTCCGATCGCAAGTTTATGTTGTCAACGATTCCACTTCCCGCTTCGGCCAATCGCGCTTCGATGTTGTAGAGGCCGATGGGTCCATCAGTAATTGCGAATCGCCCGTCAGCGCCCGTGACCGCCACGGACTTCGATCCAAGCACGCGCACGTTTGCGTTCGCGACAGGTTTGCCGGATGCTGCATCAATGACGGTGCCACGCACGCGCGAAAAATTGTTGACGGCCTGCGCGTCACTGAGTCGCGGTGCGAACAGAAGGACAAGCGCACCAACTTTCCAGCAACGGCGCTGCGCGACGATCAGACGAAGCGCGACGCTCAAGAACAACCAAAACATTGTGAACAGAGCTGAAGGTGACGCGGAAGACACTGGCGAATTGCTCTCCAGGCCCGGACGCTAATTGATGCCATCAGTTTTCGCTTTGAACTTGCCCCCCACGCCGCAGCTTTCAGCAACCATGAGGCTCCGTGACGCGTTTCGCGCGTTGACCACACGCCCTATCGCCCGCCGTTGAACTCCATCCGCACGATATGCGGCACATCATTTTCATCCAGCTGTACACCCCACGCCGTATGACCGCGAACAAATCCATTGTTTGCAATTGCTATACCCGCCGGCCACGCGGCATGAAATGCCAATGAACCATCGGTTGCGTACACGTCGGCGTTTTGCACCTGCCCCTTCAAAGTTGTGCGTTGCACCCACAGACGCCCATCGGCGTCAAAAAAAATGTTGTACAGTGGCGGTCGGCGTTCGGGCAGCTTGAATGGCAATTGCGCGACGGTGGTGTGCCCCTGCCTGGCGATTTGCAGCAAAGAAGAATCGCCGGCCAGGCGATCCTGCGCCGATAACTCAGGTCCAGACACGTCTTGTACAAGCGTGTGTAATAACTCGCCGGTCGGTGAAAACCAGCGCACTGAATATTTCCCTGCCCCCGCCAGCGCGAACGTCCCATTTGGACCATCGGCGCGCAACGCTCCAGCCCCAAACGGTTGATACAGATACTCGACGCTCGTATTGGGTCCATCAACGGATCTGAACTCAACAGGCTTCGTAACGTCTTCCGTTTGAGGCAGTTCTTCAATCGTCTGCAACACTTGCCCCGTTGTGTCTGCGATGAAACGCTTGACAACCCGTTTGTCGGGGTTGTTCGCATCCGTTGCGTGCCCAATTGAAATCATGTGATCCTTCGCATCGAACCACAGTCGCGGTCCCCAATTTCTGTCCGAATGCGGTACCGGCACCACAAACGCTGGCTTTGCATCGACGCTCGTCCCGGCGTCCGTCACAGTGAACACGACATAACGCGAGTTGCCAGTATCTTTGATCCACAATCGCCCGTGGCCGTCAATCGCCGCGCAGCATCCACGATCGAATTCGCCAGGCCCACTGCCCTTCCGACCGATCTTCTTCAGAAACACTCCGTCGGCACCATACACAAACACCGCCGACTCCTTGAAGTCGGGCGCAAAAACGCGCTGCTTCGCATCAACGGTGAGACGTTCTATCTGCGACAACGGAGCGTCCGCTCGTTCGGACGAAACCCAAGCGAGATTTCCAATTGCCGTGGGCACATCTGACTTTGCGTCAGTCTGGTTAGCCGGTGCTTCGCTTTTGCAGGCAGTGCCGAGAATTGACGTCGTCATCGCAAACGCAATTGAACACCCACCGTACACAACCCTTCTCAATCCAACCATGCCGCCTCGGTGAAAATGTGTGCTGAGAATGTGTTGGTGAAAACTGAAATTGGCAATTGAATTGGCGAATTCGGCGCTCCGTTCCACGGCAGAATCCGGGCTCGGCAAATCACAGCGTGCCTGGATCGGTCAGCCCTTCCGGAACGAAGACGTTCGTGGGCTTCGCTCCTGTCCGGTGAGGCGGTCGACCGGCGGCGTGGAATACCGGCGCGAGTTCGGTGAGATAACGTGTGTCGACGACCGTCCGCACCGTTTCGCACGGAGCGGCTGAATGGTTCGCTGAGCATAGTATTGATGTTACTTGACTCATGTCGATGAGTATTTTATTGTACATGATGACTATACGCCTGCAGGTCCTACTCCCTGACGAGGAACTCGCCGA
>JBDUBA010000510.1:0-6247 GCA_040004335.1 Gemmatimonas sp. | reverse complement strand
TCGGGATGCAAATGCGAACGGGAATATCATCGCGCTCAAGCAGCGACGAACGCTCGCGTAACGCCTTGCGCAGCGCACTGAAGAACGCGATGCCGACCTCTGGATCGAATGCCGGCGCTGGCGATGTCGACATCGATGATGACTGCGTTGCCAATGACTGCGTTGCCAATGACTGCATTGCCGATGACTGCGTTGCCGATGACTGCGTTGCAGCGCCATTGACATCGCTCGGCAGCTCATCAAACAACGTCGCCTTCCAATTGCGATAAATCGTGACGCCATCGCCGGGAGACTGATTGGCCGCGTCAACACCAACAAGCCACTCAGATTCACCGCCGCGTCGCACCTTCGCCACAACGGATGGAATGCAAAACGTCAGCTCCCTGGACGCCATTGACCAGTTGTCGGCCAGCACCGTAAATCCATCCCATCCGATACGAATCGCAACCTTCGTATACGAGCTGCCAAAGTCGACACACACCACCAGCCGGTTTTTCATCAGACGTCTACTCTAGTGCGCTACGGTGAACCGGCGTGAAAAACGATGCTGCGGGCTGCAACTGCTGTCACGAGCGGGAGAGGTGCGCAACTCGTAACCCGCCCGATCGTGAAGAGCACGAAACCTAACGGCCGGTCTGCGATGCCCAGAACCCACCAATGACAAACCGCTCTCGCCAATTTCCATTTCTTTGTCATATAAGTGCGCAGCCCGAACCACTGCTACGTGCTAACCAACTCTTAACCGCCATCTGTGGCCGATCTTGACGACGAACTCGCCCGCCACCACGGTGCGTCCTTTGGCTGGGCGCTCGTTTGTTGCAACGGCGATCGTAGCGTGGCCGAGGATGTGCTGCAGAACGCGTATCTGAAGTTGTACGATGGTCGTGCGCGGTTCGCCGGCCAGTCGAGTGTTCGCGCGTTTCTGTTCAGCGTAATACGGCGCACGGCGAGTGAAGATCGGCGGCGGCGGTTAGTTCGTGCGGCATTGTCGTTGTCGGTGTTGCGCAGTGAAGGCGCAGAATCGACAGAGCAAGTGTCCGGACTGACTCCAATCATTTACGACGAAACGTGCCGGCAGCTCAACGCGGCGCTGCTGCGTCTGTCTTCGCGCCAGCGACAGGTGATACATCTGGTGTTCTATCAGGAACTCACCATTTCCGCTGCTGCAGAAATACTTGGCATTTCGATTGGTTCGGCGCGAACGCATTACGAGCGCGGTAAGGCACAACTGCGTGTGTATCTCGAGGACATAAAGAAACCATGATGAATGATGACGAACTTCGCGAGCGTTTTCGCACACTGGCACGCCACGAATCCAATGCTGCCTCGCCATTCTATTCTGAAGAGGTTGCAGTGCGTCGCGCTCTGGAACGCAGAAAACGCGAGCACAAGCAACACTACCCACTCTTTTCGTTAAAGCGACTGGTAACGGCGGCGGCATTGACCATCACACTCGCACTCGTTCTGGCCCTGGGGCTGGCGTGGGGTACAAATACGGGTTACGCGTCAGGCCTGGTGATCAGCCAACATGAGCGCAACCAACTCGCAACGAACGCTATCGATATTTCGGGCCAACTTTCGAACTTGCGCACAGAGATTGCACAGGCGCGAAACACGATGGCGGGAGAAAAGACCGGCGCCACAGCACAGAAGCTTCTGATTTCAAGCACGTCTCAACTCCAGCAGATCGAAGACGCGTTACGCCACATTGAATCGGAGCTCTCCGTCACCAGAACGGCGGATACGGCGTTGGTCGCGTCGACAGTTTTCCCGGTGAAACACGCGCTCGCGGTTACGTGTAGGGCGTTGGCTCTCTCGCCCGACACACTGCCACCCGTTGAACGGAGCCGATTACCTGGCTCGAAATAACAACCAGACAGAACGTGCGCGGGTTCAACCAAACAATTCGAGAGCCAACGAGATTCGATGACATTATTTCACGCATGGCTTCATCCATCAATGCGCTTAGCGGTCTGTGCACGACACTTGCTCGTTTCCTGCGCAACTCCAGCGCTGTTGCTGAGCATCAACACACCAATTGTTCGCGCGCAGGCGTCCGTGCCCGTTCGCGAACTCTCCGCCCCGTTGGCGAGCGCGAACATAACCTTCCGCAACATTTTCAGTGTTCGCGAAATTGCGGGCGCGAAATTGCTGGTGAACGACGGCGTACAACGCCGCGTTGTGATGTTGGACGCATCAATGGCCAACCCAAAGGTCGTGCTCGACTCGGTCTCACAAGGCACTAACTACTACGGTCCTCGCGCGTCGCCTCTCATTTCGTTTCTTGCTGATTCAACACTGTTCATTGATGCACCGTCGTTGTCACTGGTGGTGATCGATCCGAACGGAAAAATCACGCGTGTGATGGCGGCACCTCGACCCAATGATCTTCGCTTTTTGATGGGAAGCCCAAGTCACATCGATTCGCGGGGCAACTTGTTGTATCGGTTAGAGCCCGCGCACAATCAGTTGAGTCTGACTCGACCCACGGCGGGGACCACAATGATTGTCACCCAACCGCAGGATTCCGCGCCAATTTCACGCGCGAACTTTGAAAAACGTTCGATCGATACGGTCGCGTATGTGCGGATCTACAACGGAGTTCGCACCACCACCACGCGCACATCCGATGCGCTCAGTACGAAGTTGTTGGTGAATCCGCTGGTGACGGTCGATGAGTGGACCGTGCTGTCTGACGGTACAATTGCCTTGGTGCGCGGTCACGACTATCACGTTGACATGATTCGCCCCGACGGACGTGCGCTGTCCGGCGCCAAACTTCCATTTGATTGGAAGCGGTTGACGAACGTGGACAAACAGCAGCTGATTGATTCGGCGCGCGCAGCAACGAACCCGCCACAGGCCGTGCCCGCGACCATGCCGGTGAGCCGCGGAGACTCATCGCAGTCGAGCAGCAGTGGGGGACCGCTTAAAGTGCAGCCGACTACCACCGAATTCGTGCCGGTGAGCGAGATCGGCGACTACTACCCGCCCATTCGCCTCGGTGCGGCGAAGGCGGACGCTGATGGCAATTTGTGGATACTGCCTACCACGTCGGCACAATCGAAAGCCGGTGAACTTGTATATGACGTGATCGACAATCGCGGGACGTTGAAAGAACGCGTGCGCGTTCCGGTTGGACGATCAATTGCCGGGTTTGGACGGGGCGGAGTGGTGTACCTGATGTTCCGCGACGCTGCGAACGAATGGCATCTGGAACGCACCAAAGTTGTTGGAGCCACTCGGCCGTGATACTGTGCGCGGCAATGCGATTAGCAATTCAGGAAAACACTTTCGGCAAAGCAAACAACACGAGTCGAATTCGATATCCATGCTTCGCACACGCGAGAACGGGCGCCCCGGAATAACCGTGACGCCCGCTCATTTGTGAACTTCACATGCCGCATGCCGTCGAAAGATGCTCAGCGTGCAACTTTTCGGCGCACCGTGAACATGGCACCGAGTCCGGCCGCAACCAGCAGGTATGTGCCCGGTTCAGGCGCAGTGGTTACAGGCGCCGTCGCATTCGTCTGCACCAGAATGTTGTCGATACCGAATGATTCATCCGGCGCATTCTGCGAGTTCGGATACTGCCATGAAAAGACGGCCGAGCTGCTGGTGTGCGCAAATGAGAACGTCACATGGCGCGCGCAGTCGTGATTGGCGCTATAGCCGTAATTCGGGTTATTGAAATCGAGGAAGGGTGGGGTCAGCACCGTGCCCGGGCCTTCACATTGGCCAGACTGCGCGCCGTAGTTGCCAAATGTTCCGCTGAAGAGGTTAACGCCATCAGCCGTGATCTGAAAAGTGTCATCGTTGTAGTCGATGCTGTCCCACATGGCGAGATCGAACGTCAACGACATGCTGCTGTGTGAAGCCAGCCCTCCGAGGGTAAGTATGCTCGCGGCGGTTCCATCATTCTTGAGATGCTGCGCGCCGAATCCAAACACATCCAACCCGCCAGTACCTTGTACCGTACCTCCACCGCTAAACGCCGCGCCGGCAACGCCACTCTCAAAAGTGTTGGTGTACACCGTGGTTTGTGCGGCGCCCACAGCAGGCAATAACAACGCCGCGGCTATCAGGGAAAATCGCATTGATCTGGTACCTCTCGGAAAAGGGTTCCAACTTTGACTGGAACGCTCCCGATCTTGGTGCGTCCAAGAAGAACGCGCGAAACCGCTGGCGGGGAGATCACGAAAAATTGATCGCGCTTTTCCGGACATGAGCGCGAGCGCACCGGAATTCTTCCTGTGGCTGAGGCCGCGTCCGACGCGTTAGCGGAACTGGACGGGGATTGCTGGCGAACGGACCGGGGTTCCCGCAAGCAGGAGCACGCCGCGCAACCGATACGCGCCCGGCGGCACAACGGGCATCCCCGGGCGGCCGCGAAGCAACACGTGCACCTCGGCCAGCGTGTCGCTCGCGGCCAGCGTGCGGTTGGTAATCACCTGCGCACACATCTGGTCCGAAGTTGCGGTGACCGTTCCGGCAGCATCGAGCAGTTCGTAATCGGTCGCGCACCCACTGGTGAACGACAGCGTGCGCGGCGACGGGGCGCCATTCCGGACGGTGACCGTGATGCGGAGCGGGGCACCGGCCGCTACGGTGTCGTGATCGACGGTGACGGCGATTGCGAGGTTAGCCTGCGACGGCGGCACGGAAGGGGAATCTCGGGTTGGGCCGGTTGCCGCGCTGGCGAGAGTGCCGACGCAGGCGGCCGCGCACACCGACGCGAGGACAATCGGCCACGACCAACGAAACACGGCCGGAACGCTGGTGGGCGCCCCGGCCGTGGTTGTGATGAAACTCGTCAGATACCGGCGCAAGCTTGGGTCGCAGCCTTAAGCGCGTTCAGGCGCGGGCGGGTGTTTGAGTTCGCACCAACTTGGATCGTGATTAAATCGCCCGACGCATACAGGCAGTTTTCAATGGCCTGCGTGCGCGCCAGCCCGCGCGGGACGGTTGAACGCGAGGTGATGAGCGCTGCAACACCAGCCACGTGTGGCGACGCCATACTCGTTCCCGACTCGCTCGTGTACAACTTGCCGCCAACACATCCGCCGTCCGCACGCGAGCTGCTGCACACCGAGATGATGTTTGACTGCACGCGGTTGATGAACGCCGCGCCTCCCGGAGCCCAGATGTCGACGTCGGCGCCGAACTCCGAGTACCCGGCACGAGTATCGTATCCCGCAGACGGGGCTGACGTCACGAACGGAAATGTGGTCACAAATGGCTGCGTAGCACCAACGGTTACCGTCCCTTCGATCTGCGCCGGCCACACTTCGTAGGCTTGGCTGGGGTCAATGACCTTGTTATCGTTGCCAGCCGCTACGACGACCACGGTCCCGTTGGCTCGTGCCGCCTGGATCTGACGGACGTACTCGTCGCGCGCCGCCTGGGTTCCCGCGCTGAACGGCTTGGTGACCGTGCCGCCCAAGCTCATGTTGATGACATCGGCATTGTTGCTGGTGCACCATGCGATTGCGTCCCAGATCGCGGCAAGTGAGGCGCCGCCGGTTGCCGGGAACACCTTCGCTGCCATCAAGCTCGCGCGCGGCGCGACTGGAGCGACGCCGATTCCGTTCGTCGTCACGGTGCCGCTGACGTGCGATCCGTGGCCGTTCGAGTCGAGCTGCGCGGGCGACGCGCCAGGCCCGGGATAACCGTGCGCCAGATCGACGAACGACGCCTCGGCTACGACCTTTCCAGCCAAGTCCTGGTGAAAGCGATCGATGCCCGAATCGATGATGCAGACCCTGGCGTTCTGACCCTGGACCGACTCTGGCACTTGGTCGGCCTTGATCTGTTGCATGTCCCACTGCCAATCGCGCGCGAAGTAGGTCGCGCCGGTGGGGTACGAAGCCGTTGGATACGACAGGATGTTCTCCGTGACGCTCCGGACGTTGGGGTCGTCGGCGAGCGCAGCCGGATTGTCGACGTTCGCGAACACGGCGCCGTTCACGTACGTCATTTGGCCAATCTTTGCGCCACTCGCGGAGCCGGGCTCGGCGAGATCGGAGGCGCCGTCGTTATAGATGACGACGTATTGCTTTGGCGGCGCCAGCGGCGCTGGCGGCGCGCCCTTGGCGAAGGCGGGACCCAACGCGTTATCGGGGCTGGCGATCGGATCGGCGCAGCCAGCGACAACGACAGTGAGCCCGAGCAACGCGGAAGCGAGGGCACCGCGGGGGGAGGTGCGAACCATGAGAACTCCTTGAACGATGGGAAATTGCGCGGTGAA
>JBDUBA010000062.1:0-21073 GCA_040004335.1 Gemmatimonas sp. | reverse complement strand
CCCCGGCGCGCCCATCTGTATGCCGACGGCATTCCGCGTAGCAACATCGTCGGTAGAATGGGTTTGCATCGTCGCGACTCCCTGGAACCCGCAGTGCCCGCCGTTGGTACTGATCCGCAGCTCGATACCAAATCCCGCGAGATACAAATGGTCCTCAGTCGCAAGCCGTATGTGGTCGTTCCACGGGCGTGCCGACCACGTCTTGCTCGCCCCGCTTTGTATTCGTCGTTGGGAGCAGTGCTGGCGCTCTGGGGCAGTCGTGCTTGGGCACAACCCTTCTCCGTCCGCGATAGCGCTGGTATCCGGATCGCCTCAAACGCCGCACGGAGCGCCGCGCCCGTCGCGTTCAAACTTGCCGACAAGCCATTGATTCGTGTTGGTGGCCTCGAGAACGATCCCGACGTCGAGCTAAACTCCAGGAACGTCGCTATGACGGGAGTGCGACTTGCGTCGGGAGGGTTTGTCGTGGCGGAAAGAGTCCGTCTGCAATTCTTCGATGCGAATTCAAAACGCCTGAAAATACTTGGTAGTCATGGCGCTGGCCCGCAGGAATTTCAGCGCATCAGTTACATGTGCCGGACGCATGGCGATACCCTCGTAATTCTGGACGATGCCAACGGGCGGCTCGCTATCGTTGATGGACGAAAGATGGAATTTGTTCGCACCATCCCGACGATGCACTACGGTGACCTTGTGGAAAACGCGTGCTTTGAAGACGGCACGTTTCTGATGGTGCACCAGGCCGGACCAACAGCTCCGGTCCAGCACCTGTATCGACTGCGTATTGACGGGACACTGGTCACCGATCTTGGCGATTTCCCCAGGCCCCATGGTGAAACGTTGGCGCCGGTGTTCGTGCGGTTCAATGCGTTCGGCAATCAATTCGTGCTGGGCAATACGCTCACCAATGATGTGCAGTTCTACTCGCCAACGGGAAAGTTGACGCGTATCGTGCGCAGCAGTGACGTGCCTGTTCGCACCACGGATTCCGAACTGCGCGCGATCGCCACGCGTCATGTGCCTGATCCAAACATGCCCGCATCACAGCGAACAGCATTGATCAATAGGTGGCTGTCCCAAACGCAACTGAAATACTGGCCGCCGCATTTCCTGGTCCTGTCCGACGGCACTGGCGGAGTTTGGGTGCAGGATTACATCCCCGGACGAAATTGGAACACCGCACCATGGACGGCTTTCGATTCCAGTGGAAAACTCACAGGTCGTCTGGTGATTCCTGAAGCCCCGAAGGGGCAGTTTGCGACCTGGGTTACTGGCTTCGGTCCAAACGAGATTTTGTTACGCACATACGATGCTGACGGCGCGGCGTACTTGAGCGTGTATCCGTTGGTGCAGGTAACCAAAAACTGAAATCGACGAGATCAACATGTGCATTCGTCAGTTCATTCTGCGTTCGCGACGGATTTACCGCGCGACGCTCGCGCACGCTGTGGGAGCCGGAATGTTTGCACTCGCGAGCTGTTTGGTACCGGCGCAAACCGCAACCGTCCGCGACAGCGTCGGCATAAAGATCGTCTCCAACTCTGCGCGAAGCGCCGCGCCAGTCGCGTTCAAACTCGCAGACAAACCGCTCATTCGCGTTGGTGGTCTCGAAAGTGATCCCGATTTGGAATTCGATTTCAAAAGCGGTTATATGCAGGCGATACGGTTGTCGAACGGTGGTCTCGTCGTGAGCGACAAGGTTCGCCTGCAATTCTTCGATGCCAATTCGAAACGCGTCAAAATACTTGGACGTTTTGGCAGCGGTCCGCAGGAATTCCAGATTGCTGGCATCATGTGCGTGACCCGTGGTGACACGCTAGTAGTGCAGGATGCACCAAACGGGCGACTCGCTATTGTCGATGCACGCGCAATGCAATTCGTTAGAACCATTCCGACGATGGAATTCGGATCACTGCCGCCGCGCGGATGTCTTGGCGACGGCACCTTTTTGCTCAGCAAGCAATTCGGTCCGAAATCAGTCGTCGAACACCTGTACCGGTTTCGCGTCGACGGAAAACTGGTCAATGATTACGGCGAGTTTCCCAGCCCGAAATTCGAGATTCTTGCGCCGGCCTTTCTGCATCTGAACGCGTTCGGCAATCAGTTCGTGCTTGCGAGTACGCTCAGCAACGACCTGCTGTTCTATGCGCCAAACGGAAAATTGAGCTCGGTGGTGCGAAGCAGCGACCCCATCCTGCCCATGACTGGTGCCAACCTGCTTCGGCTGGCGGAACGTTTCGAGGCGTCGATGCGCGCAATAAATCCGAATTTGCCCGCCAAACAATTCGACGGAAAAGCTCAAGTATACGTGCAGCAATCGGCTCTCAAAACAGTGCCCGGGCACTATGAGGTCATAGCGGATGGCGCAGGCGGAATCTGGGTACAGGATTATCGAGAAACGAAGATGTGGGTTGCGCCCTGGACTTATTTCAATGCCGACGGGAAGATTGTCGGGCGTTTGATCGTGCCGAGTGCGCCGGATGACCCGTACGGAGCCCGGGTGCTAGGCTTTGGGCCAAACGAAATCATCATCAAGACGTTCGACGCAGACGGCGCGTCCTATTTGAGCGTGTATCCGTTGGTGCGGGTTACGGCGAAGTAACAAACGTCCGCGCTTATCCGTTCTGAATGCTCGTGGTTTGACGGCGACGCGATACAACGCAAGTTTTTCCGTAGGCGCGACTGCCCGAGAAAAACTAAATCGCTTGCGCGGAATACAAATCCGGCCAAATTAGGGTCAAATATTCGTAGCACCTGCCAAGGCGGCCCAGTGTCCGATTTCCCCCCGAAATCTGCGAGATCGAAATGCGTCCGCGTAATTCCGTTCGGTCCGTACGCCACAACAACGCCAATCGTGTGCCGAAATCCGTTCTCGTGGGCGTGGCTTTACTGCTGAACGGCGCGGCGCTGACAGCCCAACCCGCAACCACGCGCGACAGCGCCGGCATCAAGATCATCTCGGCCCGTGCACGAAGTTCGGCTCCGGTCGTCTTCAAACTTGCCGACAAACCGACACTCAGCGTTGGGGGTTTGGAAAATGACCCGAACGTCGAGTTCAATCACAGGCAGGGATACTTGCGCGCCGCTCGGCTTTCGAATGGCGGTCTCGCGGCGATCGACGAAGTCCGGCTGCACTACTTTGACGCATCATCGAAACGGCTCGGAGTCTTTGGACATAAAGGCGCCGGACCAAACGAATTCCAATACGTGATGAGCATTTGCGCAACGCGCGGTGATTCGATTGTCGTTGGCGACAGCCGCAATGCACGCGTCACGGTTCTTGATGGTAAAGGAAAATTCGCCGGATCATTTCCAGAGGAATCGTGGGGGAGTCCAGTGCTCAATTCCTGCTTCAGTGATGGAACCTTCATCCTGCAAAAGTCTCTCGCCGTTTCCTATACGGATCCGCGAAAGTATCGCGTCACGCGCATGCGCCTCAACGGCACCGTGTCTAACGAAATTGGCGAATTCACCACCGCACCTTTCGACATGGTGACGCAGCGCGAGACGGGATTCATTGCGGCGGGCGAGCGCCTGTATTTTGCCGAAGCCGTCGAAAGCGAAATTCGTGTTTACGACATGCTCGGCAAGCTTCGCGAAATTCTTCGAACGAATGACCCGCTATTGCCAATCACTACCGCTGACGCAGAATCGAAGATGGCCGCGACAATTCCAAATAATGTGTCAGCGACCGAACGCAGCGAGCGAATGGCACGAATGCGCGGACAGGCGTTCCCGAAATCGTGGCCCGCCTATAGTCGCGTTCACGTCACACCATCGGGCCAGATCTGGATCGAGGACTATCGAACCAAATATCCCGCACCCGACGGCTGGACCGCGTACGAATCGAACGGCACGCTGATTGGTCGCCTCGTGTTCTCCGCCGGAACGGCAACGAAACGTCCACCGGAGGTAATCAGCTTTGGTAACGGCGACGTGTTGGTACGCACGCACGACGACGACGGAGCATCTCACTTGGAAGTCTACGCGCTGGTTCGCACCAGCAAATAACGCTCAGCAGTTAGGGAATTCCAGGATGTACTAACTGCAACACACCGCCACGCGCATCAACACACCTCGCGCGGCGCAGCACTCACACACTCGGAATGGGCTCGGTCGCGGCAATCGGTGTACGCTTCGTTGTTTTGTTTTTCTTCTGCCGCTTCTTCCGCGGCGTCCCTCTCCGCCCAACCAGTATCGACGGAATCACAAACATCGCCGCCAACGTTCCGGCCACCGTTCCACCCGCCGTCGCCAACGCAATCGCACCAAACATGTCGCCGGCTTTGGTACCAATCGACAACGGCGCCAAGGACGCCAGCGACGTGAGCGTGACCAGAATGATCATGCTCACACGATCGAGCGCCGATTGCATCACCTGCCCCGCGTGCAACGCCGCCGTGCCGCCGTGCTCAGTACTCGCGCGTCGTTTGTGCAACGCCGCGTCAACCAACAAAATCGATTGGTGCACCGCGAGCCCGACCACCAGAATGACACCAACAGCCGCCTCACGCGTAAATGCCGCGCCAAACGCCCAGAACGCAGCGCCTACACCGCCTAATGCAAACGGGAGACTCAGGAACACCATGCCCGATCCCCACACCGAATCGAACACCAACGCCACCACAATCACCACGAGCGCAATGCCCATCGCGAACACGAGATAGAGTCCCTTTTCACTCTCGTCGCCGCTGCCACCACCGCGAAAGTTTCCGTCAATCGCTTTGTAGCCCGATGGAACGCTGATGGATTTCATGAACGCATCGTGCGTGCGCTGCGCCAGCTTTTGCGGACCGCGAAAGTCGTACGACACGGTGCGCACATATTGCTGATCTTCGCGCACCACTTGCGTGAGTGCTTCCCTGGCGCTGATGGTTGCGAGATCGCCCAAGCGCACGAGTGCGCCCGAACCCGATCGCAGCATCGCTCCCTGCAGTTGCTCCATCGTTCGTTCACGCACGCCGGACGATTTGATATTGACGCTCACTTCGTCGCCACCAATGTTCAATTTCGTACCACCACTGGGGCCGACAATCTCGCGCCGCAACGCACTATTGAAGTCCACCGTGGTCACGCCAGCGTGCGCCAATGCCGCGCGATCGGGTTCGAGCGCAACAATGTAGCCACGTTCGGAGCCGCCGTATCCGCCGGTGGCCGTAATGCGCACTTCTTTCACGCGTGGAATCAATCCGAGGCGACGTTTGAGATCTTCCGCCACTTTCGTTACACCTTCGTACGAATATCCCAACACCTTGATACTGAATGACGAGTACGATCCGCCGCCACCTCCGGCGCTGAATCCTGGTCCATCGCCATGTACGTACACCGACGCCCCACCAATCAACACGGCGCGCTGCGTCAGCAACTCTTCAAGCTCCATCGGCACAGACGTCATGCCACCATCGCGTGTGAAAATGACGCTCATGCGCCCACTCTTGCCGTCACCACTGGACGCCTGCACCAACTCAACTTCCGGGCGCCCCAACACAATGTCTTCGAATTCGCGGATGCCGCGATCGACAGTACCAGGATCCGATCCGCGCGGAAACGTGAGCGACGCAAACAACGTGGTGCGTTGCCCGCCGCCAAATCCACTGCCCCACGAATACCGCGGCACCTTTTTAACGAAGCCCCAACCAATCACCGCCATGATGGCAACGGTCACACTCAACGTCAGCCATCGCCACCGCAAACTGCGTTGCAGACACCACCGATACACATTGGTGGCGCGACGCCATTCCACTTTGCGGCGAGTTGACCCCAATCCAATGGCGGGCACAACAAACAACGCCGTAAACACACTCCAGAACGTTGCCATCACGAACGCCGCCGCAAATGGTACAAACGCCGATCGTGCGTCGCCTTGTAAATACAGGAACGGAAAAAGTACAACGGCGGTTGTAAGCGTCGATCCGACAACGGCGGGCATGATCCGCGACGTAGCGGCAGCGCGCGCTTCAGGCGTATCGGCAACCGTGCTCAGTCTATTCACTACAATGATGGCATTCTGCACCAGAATTCCGATGCCCATGCCCAACCCGGCCAACGTCAGCAAATTCGCCGGAATGTTGAGCAGATAGAGACTGAGTGCGGTACCGGCAATGGCAACAGCAGTGCTCCCCATGATGAGCGCAACCGCGCGCCAACGCTGCAGCAATACGGACAACACCACCAGCACCGCGAAGAATGAGATTGCCCCACGCCGCGCGAGATCCCGCAAATCGTCGGCGAGATCAGTACTCTGATCATTCTGAATGGTGATGGTCACCGCGCGCGGCATTTCTTTTCGCAGCGCGATGACTTCCGTACGTAGTTTGGCCGCAGTCTTGATCGCATCGGCCGTTGGTTGTCGATACACCGAAATGCTGATGGCCGGACGTCCGTTGATACGGTTGAACGATCCGCGCGTATCTTCCTCGGCACGTGCGGCCGCGAGTTCGCCCAGCGGGAACACGCGCAGTCCACTCCCGCGAATGGGCAGACGCATTACGTCGTCGAGATCACGCGGCTGGTCTCGCAAAATCACCGGTCGCGTATTAACGCCATTGCTCTCGATACCGAGTGAACGCACGATCCGCGCGCCGTTCACGGCATCCTGCAACGCGTTCGGCGACATCCCAATGCGTCGCATGAGTGTTGCATCGTAGCTGACGGAGACGCCGAGTTGCGCGCCAGAACTTACGCGCACGCTGGAAATTCCCGGCACGGCACTCAGGCGCGGCTGCACGCGTTCGTTCAACAACTTTTGGAGTGTACCCGGTGTGTACGGACCCGATACGGATAACGTGAACAGCGCCTGCTCTTGCAGCGCTTCGGGCACGTAATTCTGCACCTGCGGTGGGCTGACCCCAGCCGGAAATTCTGTGCGCAGTAACTCCAGGCGTTCAAGAATGGCGAGACGCGTTATCTGGACGTCGGCGTTTGGCTCCAGATTGATGGTGAGCGAGGCACTGCCGTCGGACGAGTTACTGTCAACGCGACGCACACCACGCACGCCCTGCACGGCGGCTTCCAATGGCGCGGTCACGTACGCCTCCATCACTTCCGCCGACGACCCCGACCAGCTGGCAGACACCTGAAGTCTCGGTAATACAACCTGCGTGCGCGTGGCGAGCGGCAGCTTGGTAAATGAAACGGCGCCGGCCAGCAGCAACATGATCGAGAGCGCCCACACAACCGACGGGCGGCGGACGGCGAATTCAATCATGCGACGGAATCCACCGTCGGGATTTCGAGCTTGCGAGCCGCCAACGCGCGTCGCTCACTGCGACGTTCGATCACGGCGTACGCGGTAGGCAACAGGAAGAACGTTACCAGCAGCGCGCTGATGGAACCCCCAATAATTCCGGCGGCGAGTGGTTTGTACAGCGCACCACCGCTGCCCCATCCCACAATAAGTGGCAGCACGCCAGTAACGGTCGTAATGGACGTCATGGCAATGGCACGCAAACGCTGATGTCCACCTAACAGAATTGCCTCTTCGACCGAGTGCCCCATTTCGCGAAATTTGCGAATGGCATCGAGCTTCACAACAGCTTCGTTGTCGGCCATACCAATCATCACAATAATGCCGATCAGGGACACGGCATTCAGCGATTGGCCAGTCATCCACAAAAAGATGACTGCGCCCGCGCCCGCCAACGGCACCGTAAGCATGATCACCAGCGGAATCGTAAAGCTGGCAAACTCTCCGGCCAATACGAGAAACATCAGCAACGCGGCGAGTACCGCCACCAACGTGAGTTCATCGCTTGTGCGTTTCCGCTCCTCGTCAGCACCACCAATCTGCCAACGCACACTGGGTGGCAGTTTCATGCTGTTCATCAGCGCGGTCGCGTCTTCGGTTGCCCGGGCGGTACCGCCCGTCTCCACCAACCCTTCAACGATCGTGACCGGCCGCTGATTAATACGCACCACTTCGAGTGGCGCGCGAATTTCTTTCCACGTGACCAGCTGGCCAACGGGCACACCTTTAATTGGTGTGAGCAGCGCCGTACTCAAGTCCTGATTTTGCAATCCCGCGTAACGCACATTGATAGGTGTGCGCCGATCGGTCTCACGCAAATCAGATGCACCAACGCCGCCCAGCGCACCTTGCAGTGCATTGGCCACTTCGATCGGCGCAATATTGTACAGTGCCAGGCGTGGTCGAATGAGCGACACTTCAATGATCGGCTGCGTTGCCGCATACGCGTCGCGCACGTCGGCCAGTGATTTGACGGTGCGCAACGAACGGCGCACGGTATCAGCCCAGACGGCCGCTTCGTCCAGCGTGGTCGCCGAAAGTTCGACGCGCACAAGGCGACCTTCACGACCAATCAGGGAACCAAACTCCGACTGTCCGGCCAGATCAAGCGCAAGCGGGCCATTGGCCAGATCGGGCAACGAACGGCGCAACTTGTCGGCGAACGTCGCGGCATCCTGACCGTCCGGAATTCGCACAATCATCTGTGCGGTCGCGCTCGAACCCGGCCCCGATCCCGCCAGAATTTCTTCGTCGGTGGCTTTGCCAACGCGGGAATACACGTTGGATGCGCCCAATGCCTGCGCTGCTTTTTCAACGCGCGCCACCTGTCCCGTTGTGGCCTCAATTGATGTGCCCTCGGCCAACTGCAACTGCGCGACCAACACGCCTTCGTCAACCGCTGGTAATACTTCTTTCGGAAGTTTCTTCAGGAGCACTACCGTTACCACGAGCAGCGCAATTGATAGCGCAAACACTTTGATGGGATTGCCCAGCGACCACAACATCCCTTTTTCGTACCAGTGCGAGAGTGTCGTACCCCAGTTATCAAGTACGCGATTATACCAGCTGCGATTGGCCTTGGGTACAATTGACTTCGGTGCGGACAGACCTCCACGATTCCGACGTCCCACAATCATGACCGGCATCAGCGTGAGGGCGAGCAGCAACGACGCGCATGTTGTAGTAACGACACTCAGCGACAAATCGCGGAACAGTGCGGCTGCCAATCCGCGCACGAATATGATTGGACCAAATACGAGCACGGTCGTGAGTGTTCCCGCGAACAGCGGAGCCGCCACTTCGTCCGTGCCTTCGATGGCCGCTTGCATCAACGGCATTCCCTCCTCGCGTCGTCGGCCAATTGATTCGGCCACCACAATCGCAGTGTCAACGAGCAAACCCACGCCCAATGCAAGTCCGCCCAACGACAACACATTGATCGTCACGCCCATCGCCTGCAGGCCAACGAGTGCAATCAGCACGCTCAGCGGCACCACCAAACCAATGGCGAGCGACACGCGCCAATCGCGCAGAAAAATCATGATCACCAGCAGCGACAACAAGCCGCCCACCACAATTTCCTGGCCAAGATTCGACAACGCATCAACCACAAAGTCGGCCTGCGCAGCAACAACCGTGATTTGAACGCCGGGGAAATCCTTCTGCAATTGCGTCACTTTTTCCATCATCAGGTTTGTCACGGAAACCGTGTTCGAACCTGCGTCTTTGTACACAACCAATCCCACGGCCGGTGCACCATCAAGGCGCGTCAGCGTGAGCGGGTCGGCCAATCCCAATGCCACCGTGCCAACATCCGCGACTGTCAGCCCCGAACCCTGCCTCCCAATGGGTGTGGCGAGAATTTCTTCCGGTTTTCGAAACTCCGTGAGCGCACGAACCGTGTAGCGAAACTGCCCGCGACGTACCGTTCCTGCCGAGCCGTTTGAATTGCCAGCAGTAATCGCGCGCGAAATGTCATCCATGGTAAGATCGAGCGAACGCAACCGCTCGGGCATCATGGTGACGTGAATTTCATCTTCCGGTTGTCCAACCACGGCAACACTGGCAACACCGGCAATTTGTTCGAGCGCGCGCGCGTGTACGTCAGCCGCTGTGCGTGCAAGGGTACGTAAATCTCCGCCGCCTTTGGCGAGATCGCTGCGCACCGCCAGCACGGCAATCGGTCGTTCACCGGGATCACTCGTGAGCAGCGTTGGACGTTCGGCCGTGGACGGCAACGCGCCGCGTGCCTGATCGAGATGTTCGCGCACATTGAGCACCGTAATCTGCATATCGGTGCCCCACGCGAACCGCGCCGTTGTCGTCGCTTCACCGTTCCGACTGACCGAGCGCAACTCCACCAGTCCTGGGGTGCTGGCAATGGATTGTTCGATGGGTTGCGCGACCAAACGGGACACTTCCTCGGCCGTCGCATCCTTGTAGATCGTGCGAATGGTAATAACCGGCAATCCAACATCCGGCAACAACGAGACTGGCAACCGGCTGAGCGACACGGAGCCAAGCAGTACTACGCCAAGAATCGAAGCGACAGTCGTGACTGGTCGCTTGACCGCGAATGAGGCGATAGACACGGCGCTTACGGCTTGGGCTTGCGAGCCGGCTCGTTCACCGGCGGCGTCTTCACGACGCCTTTGTCGCGAATGGCAGTGATTGTGACCGACGCATCGTGTGTCAGCGTGAGGTGTCCGTCTACAATGACCTTGTCACCCGCGTTGACGGGAATCACTCCGGTCACGGTGTCGGGCAACACTTCAGTCTCCACGCCATTGCTGCGCCCGACTTCTATATACGTCCACTGTGCTCGTCCTTCGCGCACCACAAATACAAGCGGACGTCCATCGCGTTCGACCACGGCGCGTGAGGGCACCAACCGGCGATTCAACAGTCGCGTGGACTCGAGTTGCACTTCGGCGTACATGCCGGGACGTAACCGCCCATCGCTTTCAAAACGCACCACCGCGCGACCCGCATGCGATGCACTGTCCAACAACGGGAGAATGGTCTCAATACGTCCGTGCAATTCGCGTCCGGGTGCGCCCGCGCTCGTAATAAACGCTTCGTTGCCCGCGCGCAGCACCGCCAGATCGTGTTCGAACACCTGCGCATCCACGCGGAGGTGTGTCGGATCGACTAAGGCCGCCACTTCCTGTCCGCTGTTCACGCGTTCGCCCAACGTCACTTTGACGACGTCAAGCACACCGTCAAACGGTGCATACATTGTGGACTTCGATTGGTCGAGTTTTGCGCTTTCCAGGTCCAACTGTGCGCCGGGCATCCCGGCTTTGCTGGAGTAGGCGCGCCTCTGCTCCGGCGACGGAGACCGCCCAGTCGCGATGGATTCCGGTGCGTAGCTCTCCAGGAAACGTTGTTGCGCTTCTTCAAGCTTCGATTGGGAGCTCCGCACTTTCATATCAAAAGGCACGGGATCCAGCTTGAGGATCACGTCGCCTTTCTTGACAGCGGCGCCGGAACGCGCGGGCAATTGCACAATGACGCCGCCCACCTCGACTTGCATTTTGATGAGGGCTTCCGAACGGATCACTCCTGTCGTGTTGACCCGAAGCACCAGATCGCCATTGCGCGCCTCCTCAGCGACGACCGGAAGGGAGAGTGAATCCTTGCGCGCACCCGGACCGGCCGCGTCGGCAGCAGCCGGTGCGCCATCGGTTGAGTCCTTGCCTTTGGCATCGCCTTTCTTGCAGGCCGCGATGGACAACAAGCTGAATGCTGCAAGCACAACCGGTACACGGTGACGGCGGGAGATCAAAGGCATTTAAGACGACGCGGCAAGGGTGAACGTAGTTCCGATTCGTTGGACAACATGAAGGGTCGAAACGGATTCCGGAACATTGCACCGGCGTTTCCCACGTTACGATACGATTTTTTTTCGCGTCGAACCCCTTTCTTGCAAACGGCGTGCGATAGTTGCAAACGGCGAGAGGTTGCGAATTCCGCGCATGTGTTATGGTGAGAGCACTGTGAGAATCGCACCCCACTTCTTCATCTACGGGCCTAACATGGCCGCATCGTCTGGTACCGGCGGATCATCCGCTGACGCGGACGGAGCAGTAGTGCTCGAGGCCGAATCCGAACTGTTGGAAGCACTGGAACGTCTCAGTAGTGCAGGCACGGATGCAGCCTGGCAAGAGGCCGTATCGGCGCGCGACACCGCGCTCAGACGATTGCTGATTGCCGTGAGCGATATGTCACTGGACGCCCGTGAGTTAGTGGTAACACGAGCCACCCTCGCGATCACGCGCGACCGGCCAATTTCCCCCGGCTAATGGTTCGCATCGTGACCGACCCTTGTTGTGAACTGTCCCTTCTGATGAACGTGCCCCGGCAAAATTCGGCTGTGGGCACCAAACTGGAGTTACAATGCGTGCACCTCTGACCCCGCTCAAAGCGTTTATTCACGACGCGGCGAACCTCGGGAAAGGCCATTCATCGGGAAGCAACGACGATCCACGTCTCTCACTCTGGTTAACGGTTGCGCAGGCAGCGGAACGACTCGCGGCCAGCCATCCCGATCTGCGCGACGAATACGCGGACCATCTTCGCCGATCGATTCTTCCGGAGCGACGCGAACGCCCATCACAAATTGAAGGCGATGGACGCGCGCCAACGGATCGCGTGAGTCAGCTCGCGGAACGACTGCGCGTGGAAGCCGAAGACATGGAACTGGCCGGCTGTTTCGAGTTAGCCCGCACCACGGTCTCGTCGGTGTGCCAGATGCTGGCACGAGCACCGCTCACCAATCGCTTGCTCGCGACCGCGCATCTCGGACGCGTCAACCGACAGCTCGGCGATTTGAACTCGGCAGTGGACTGCTACAGTACTGTCACGGAAGAAGGCCAAGCCGCCAATGATGGCCCTGTTGCGGCGCATGGATTCATTGGACTGGGAAACGTCGCTCACGCGCGCGGAAACCGGCCCGCGCAGAAATCGCTTTTTGAGCAGGCCCTTGGGTTAGCCGCCAGGGGCAGCACGGTCGAGTTGTCGGCGCATCAGGGCCTGATGATCGTTGCCAATGCGCAGAACCTATTGGCGGACGCGCTGCTTCACGGCTGGCGCGCCCATGACCTCGCACCCCCAGATTCCGAATTGCAACTCGCAATCGTCGGCAACCTCGCCCACACCGCTTTTCGAGCGGGATTCTATGTTGCCGCGCTTGCCGGGAATCAGCATGTCATACAAAAATCGCGAGTCGCATTTCATCGACTGCCTTCGATAGGCACTGCCATTCGGTCCGCTGCACACTTGGGATTCAGGGACGAAGTGTGCTCCCTGCAAGCAGTGGGAGATGAAGAGATTGGGCACGGCGCGCCGCCGTTTGAGGTTGCGCGCCTGTATTTGTGGTACGCCGAAGCATGGAGCGTGCTTGGTGAAGGAAATACCGTCACCGAACTCTTAGCCAAGTCGGTAAAGATCGCTGACAGTTACGGCTTTCACGAACTCCGGATTCGCGCCGAGACCTTTCAACTGCAGCGTACGTCCGTGCCCAACAAGAGCGTACGTCCGCTCACGCAGTCGTTCGACCCGAACAGTTCGGCCATCGTTGATGGGATCGGACGGCTTGAGTCTTTGGCGGCCGTTTAGCGGCATTTATTGAGAGATAGCGCAAGGAGCCTTACCCCACGGAATCAAATCTCCGCAACCCATTTCAACAAAAGCAAGTGAGTCCGCCACGCTCATCCGCTTCGTCTTGAACTCCGGTGCAGTTGCTACGTCTGAGCATGCGCCAACCACCGGGAGAGCGGCGATCGCGACGAGAACAAGCAGGCGAGACTTTACTGACATTGCGGTGGGGCTCCGTAGAAGAGACGTTTGCTGGACAGCGAATTGATATGGCCGGTTCCCCAATCCTGCGTCCTCGCCATGGGCAAGAACCTCACGCCGTTTGCAAACCCAGTAATTTTCTTTCGTGACTGACCGCAGCGTCGCCTGTTTCCCCGCCGACAGGGTTCGCCTCACGCATATGCGCGGCGCGCTTAGCGCATACTCGGCACTGGAACCGTTCTCGGACGTGAGTGCGCTCGCCGAGGCCATCCGCGGCGGCGGCATTAGCGCGACCGTGGTCATTGTTGACGCCGCAACGTTTGAGACGGCCGAGGCAGCGCTTAGACGAATCCACGCCAGTTTTGCCGCCCATCCGCTGGTTGCGTACTACGATCCACGCGGACTGACCCCACGTCATCTCCTGGCCCTGGCGCAGTCCGGCGTTGCGGATCTGGTCCAGCTTGATGTTGACGACTCCCGGCATGTGTTCGGCCGCATCATCGAATCGGCCACGAGGGTCTCACACGCAAAAACGCTCACCGAGCTGCTGATTGCAGATATTCCTCACCCGCTGCGTTCAGTCTTCACGTTTGCGCTCGAACACGCCGGACGCCGCATGGACGTCCCCGAACTTGCCGCGGCACTTGGTATCAGCAAACGCACACTGGCATACCGTCTTGAACGCTACGGCCTGCCTACGCCCCGCGTCTTTCTGACCTGGTGTCAACTCCTGGTTGCGGCCCTCCTGCTGGATGAACGTGGACGCACCCTCGATTCGGTCGCAGGGCAGTTGAACTTCTCGGGCGGACACGCCTTGGGAGGCGTGTTTTTTCGTTACCTCGGTTGCGGCGTCATGACCCTTCGCGAACACGGCGTTCTTGACGAAGTTGTTGCAGGATTTCGCATGGCCCTCACAACGCCGGGGGCTTCCTTGCCCCTGACCTTACGGCAAGGTTAGCTTGCGGCTTCCGGTACGGTTCCTTTCCGTCCGGCGGTGAAGTGTTCGTCTTTACCAATCGCGGCGCTAGTAGCTCAGTTGGATAGAGCGTCGGCCTCCGGAGCCGAAGGTCACAGGTTCGAGTCCTGTCTGGCGCATCCCCGCATTGAGTGCCCTCACATCCAAGTTGTGTCGTGCACGTTGCCGAGTTGAAAGCAAAGTCGGTCCCTGAGCTGCAGCTATTGGCTCAGTCGCTGCATGTCAGCAGCACTTCGGGGCTCAAGAAGCAGGATCTGATTTTCCGCATCGAACAAGCACTCCTCGATGCGGAAACCACGTTGTACGGTGAAGGCGTCCTCGAGATTCTTCCCGAGGGTTACGGCTTCCTCCGGGCGCAGGATTTCAATTATCTCTACGGCCCGGACGACATTTACGTCTCCCCCTCACAGGTCAAGCGATTCGACCTCCGCACTGGCGACACAGTGATGGGGGAAGTCCGCCCGCCCAAAGAGTGGGAGCGCTACCTCGCATTACTCAAGGTGGAGCGCATTAACGGCAGCGAACCTGACAAGTCGAAACACCGCGGAAGTTTCGACAACTTGTCCGCGAGATATCCCGACCAGCGCATCAAGCTGGAGAAGGCCAACGGCGAAATCTCTACCCGCATTTGCGACCTGGTCGCCCCTCTCGGCAAAGGCCAACGCGCGCTCATCGTTGCTCCGCCCAAAGCCGGAAAAACGATCCTCATGCAGCAAATCGCCAATTCCATTGCGGAAAATCATCCGGAAATGGTGTTGATCGTTCTGCTCATTGATGAACGCCCCGAAGAAGTCACGGACATGCAAGCCAGTTGTCCTACTGCCGAAGTTATCTGTTCCACGTTTGATGAACCCGCCGACCGGCATGTGCAGGTTGCGGCCATGGTCATCGAAAAGGCCAAGCGTCTCGTCGAAACGGGGAAGGATGTCATCATTCTGCTTGACTCAATTACGCGTCTCGCGCGAGCACACAACGCGGTTGCGCCAAGCGGCGGGCGCACCATGTCGGGCGGACTCGAAGCCACCGCGATGCAGAAGCCAAAACAATTCTTTGGTTCGGCACGCAACGTCGCAGGGGGCGGATCACTCACCATCATTGCAACGGCCCTGATCGAAACCAACTCCCGCATGGACGAGTTGATTTTCGAGGAGTTCAAAGGCACCGGCAACATGGAATTGGTGCTCGATCGCAAACTGGCCGATCGTCGCATTTTTCCGGCCATCGACATCAACAAGTCGGGCACACGCCGGGAAGAACTGTTGCTGACGCCGTTCGAGCAGCAACGAGTGTTTCTGATGCGCGCCTTTCTGGGTGACATGCCCAGTGAAGAATCGTTGCTGTTTCTGATCAAACGTATGGAACGCGCGAAAACCAATCAGGAATTTTTTGAGCAGATGGCGGAGCCTTGATTGGACGCCTGCTAGCCGTGGACTGGGGCGACAAACGTATTGGCCTCGCCGTCAGCGATGAGTTGGGAATGTTGGCGAGTCCGGCCGGAACGATTGTGCGACGCGCAGGAAAACGACCACCGCTGGCTGAACTCATGCGTCAGGCCGAGTCGCTCGGAGTCGTCGAATACATTTTTGGATTGCCGCTCGACGAGCAGGGTGTTGACACCGCACGCTGCGATGAAGTGCGCACGGTCGCCGCACTGTTGGTGTCGCGCCAGTCACTGGCTGTACGGTTGGTTGACGAACGATTCACCACGTCGGCCGCGTTGCGCAGTATCCGCGCACAAGGTGGCTCAACGCGCGGTCGCAAGGAGGATGTTGATGCTCTCGCAGCATGCATTCTGCTTGAGGGGGTGTTGCGTGCTGCGGGACAGGGCGTGACGCTTGGCGAAGTGGTGAGCAAAACTGAGGCAGCGACAACTGAGTCGACGAAATCGGTTTCGTCGTCGACCGCGGTCGGAGCGGGTGCTGCACCGATGCCTGGTGCGGGTGCCGATGTTGCGGGTGCGACTGTCGCCGATGCCGATGTTGCCGGCCGCTCTGCAACAAAATTGGACGCGCGACAAAATTCATGAGCGCCGCGAAACGCAGTCGCAGTAGGACCGCAAAGCTCGTCACGTGGGGAGTGTTGGCATCGTGCGCACTCGCCGCGTTTTATGTGTGGAGCAGCTATGCCGGCTCGGCCGCAAATGGAGCGCCAACGTCGGCGCGTGTTGTGGTGCCACGCGGGGCGTCAGTACGTGAAGTGTCGAGTGCACTGGAAAAATCGGGAGCCATTCGTTCGCCTCGCTTGTTTAGCACGTATGCGTCCATTGGTGGTCGTGATCGGTTGATCAAGCCGGGTACGTATCAATTCCAGTTGAACACCGGTTGGAAAGCAGCGCTCAACGCGCTTGTTTCTGGAAGCGCTGTCGTGCACTCGGTAACCATTCCCGAAGGGTTCGACTTGCGCAGCATCATGCCGCTGCTGGCGAAAACGCTGGACGTTCCTGAGGACTCAGTGCGAGTGGCCGTGACTGACACGGCCTGGCAACACAAGCTGGACATTCCCATCCGGTCGTTGGAAGGATATCTGTTTCCGGCAACGTATTCGTTTGCCGATGGCACCACGGCGCGTGAAGCCGTCAACGCCATGATTGAGGCGTACGAAGATGCGTGGAAGAGTATTCCGAATGCCGCCGAACGACTTCAGTCCATGGCCATTTCGCGTCATGATGCGATGACGATGGCGTCGATTGTGGAGACCGAAGCAAAACGTGCGGAAGAACGGCCCATTATTTCGGCGGTGTACTGGAATCGCGTCAAGAAAGGCATGAAGCTGCAAGCCGATCCAACCGTGCAATACGCACTGCCCGGACATGTGGAGCGCGTGATGTATAAGGACCTCGAAGTGAATTCGAAATTCAATACATACAAGTATGAAGGACTGCCACCCGGCCCAATTGCGTCGCCCGGCCTTGCATCAATAACGGCCGCGCTTAATCCGGCGGCAGTTCCGTATTTGTATTTCGTGGCGCACCCCGATGGACATCACGAATTTCGCACGACCTTTGAAGAACATGAAAAGGCAATTGGATTGGTGAAGCGTGAGCGTGCCGCTGCGGCACAGAAGACAACACCGCCGAAGCCGGGAACGTCCAAGCGGGGCACGTCGAAACCGGGAACGTCAAAACCTGCGGCATCTCCACCAGACAAACGGTGAGTGAGTTCGCGATCGTCGCGAAACGCGGTGCGCTACGCGTCGCACACGGTCATCCGTGGATTTTTCGAAGCGATGTCGACACGCGCCCTGCGGGGAGCGCGGGAGTGGTGCGCGTCAGTGGAGTGGATGGATCGCAATTGGGGTGGGCGTTATACAGCCCGCAATCGGAAATTTCGCTGCGCATGATCGAACGTAACCCCGATCGCAAACCCGATGCAGAATGGTGGCACGAGCGTATTGCCACCTCAATTGGCAAACGTGCGCCACTCTTGCGCGACAGCAACGCATATCGGCTGATACATGGCGAAGGGGATGGGTTACCGTCGCTGGTGGTTGATCGATACGGCGATCACCTGGTGGTGCAGCTGTTGTCGGCGGGTCTCGCGATGTGGCAAGCGACAATTGTCGACGCGTTGCATGAATTGACGGACTGTTACGGCATTCTCGCGCGACACGATGTTTCGGCGCGCGCGCGCGAAGGCCTGTCGCAAGACATCGCACTCCTCTATGGCGAAGTACCGCGAACCGTCGTGGTGCATGAACACGGTGTCAAGTTTATTGCGGCACCGTGGGATGGCCAAAAGACCGGCGCGTTCCTTGATCAACGTGATAATCGCGTACTGGTTGGGGCGCATACGCGCGGTCGAGCGCTCGATTGTTTTGCGTATCATGGAAGTTTCGCATTACACATGGCGCACAACGCCAGCGAAGTCGTCGCGGTCGATTCATCCAAACCAGCGCTGGCACGTGCAGCGGAGAATGCGGCGCTTAACGGCTTCGGCAATGTGCGCACGCACGCGGGCGATGCGTTCGATGTCATGCGTGACTGGTTCAGGGCCGGTGAACGGTTCGACACCATCGTGGTTGATCCTCCGGCCTTTGCCAAAACGCGAGCGGCGTTGCCGGGTGCGCTGCGCGGCTACAAGGATATCAATTTGCAGGCGATGAAGTTGCTTGCGCCGGGCGGGGTGTTGCTGTCGGCCAGTTGCAGTTTTCATCTGAGCAAGGCGTTGTTTCTCGAGATGTTGCAGGAAGCGGCGGCCGACAGCGGGCGTCGGTTTGTGTTGCGGCACGTCACGGGTCAGGGACTCGATCATCCGGAAGTATTGAACATTCCGGAGACCGGATATCTGAAAGGCGCGTTGCTGGAGGCGCAGGATTGATTGTAAACGCCGCCATGCACGTTGCCGTCGACGCCTCGCGACTCGTGCAGGAAAAGCGCGGAATGGGACGTTATGTGCGGAATTTGTTGCGCGAACTTCCGCTCGTGCGTGACGGTGTTTCGTTCACGATGCACGCGGGGAAGGGCGAAGAAAATTCGGACTTGCGCGCGTTGCTCACGACCCTGGGCGGAACTGCAGCACGCGCACCGATTCGCGCGACCGCCGAGCTTGCAATCAGCACCGCCGATGTCGTGTGGTATCCGTGGAACTTCGTGAGTCCAGTGGCCACACGCGCACCAATTGCCGTGACCATTCACGATATCGTTCCGATGATTCAGCTGGACCATCGGTGGTGGAAAGTGTGGAAACGCGCGAAGTATCGCCGGCGCTACACCAATGCCGTGCAAACCTCGCACGCGATTCTCGCCGATTCCGCGTTCACGGCGCAGGAAATCAAACGCCTGCTGAATCCGGATATGACGAAGGTGCACGAGGTGCTGTTGGCGTCCGACGATTTTGCGCCCACGGTCGTGGATGTGCAACCGTTGCTCGATCGACTCAACGTGAGCGGTCCGTTTTTTATGGCGGTCGGCGCGCACGAAGCGCGTAAGAACTTGCCGGTGTTGTTCGAGGCGATGCGCGTGCTGGCCAGTCGCGGCATTGCAATTCCGCTCGTGTTATGCGGTCCGGGCGCGCGGCTTTCCAAGGTCGGACGCCACGGTGACGATCGTTGGTTGCGCCATGCGGGGTTTGTCAGCGATCAAGAGTTGGCCGCGCTCTACAGTCGCGCAACGGCGCTGGTATTTCCGTCGCTGTATGAAGGCTTTGGACTTCCTCCACTCGAAGCCATGCAATGCGGCGGTCGCGTGGTGTGCGCCGATGCGAGTTCGCTGCCGCAGGTGGTCGGCAACGCCGCATTGTTATTTCCGCCAACCGACGTGAACGCGCTGGTCGGTCAACTCACACGTTTGCTGAGCGACACGGCGCTTCAGGCCGAGCTCACGCAACGTTCTGTGGCGCAGGCCGCGCGCTTCACATGGCGCGCGACGGCGCTCAATACGCTGGCGGCCTTTGACGCGGCAATGGCACGGTTTCGAACACGTTGATCGCACGGACCGGGTACACGGACCGGGTCAACGGACCGGGTCAACGGACCGGGTCAACGGACCGGGTGAACGGACCGGGTTCGGCTGCTCAGCGGCGCTGACAGTGCGGGCAAAAGAACGTACTCCGCGCGGCCTGGGTAATGCGCTTAATCGTCGTACCACATCGCAAGCACGGCTCGCCCTCACGGCTGTACACACGCCACGCGTCATCACTCATGCCGGCAAGCGCCGTCTCGCCAGAAATCGAACGCCCATCGCGATCGTAATACCGCTCGGCCGGCGCACGCTCCAGCACTAGCCGAATTGCCGTCACAAGCTGGCGACAGCGCTCAACTGATACCGATGACGCCAACACTGTGGGGCTGGCCTTCGCCTCCCACAGCGCCTCCGCCACATAGATGTTGCCGAGTCCGGCGACGACGCGCTGATCGAGCAGCGCGACTTTGAGCGACATCGTTTTCTTGCGCGACAACGACGCATGCAGCGCTTCGCCGGTGAACGCGGGATCGTCGGGCTCGGGGCCAAGGTTCGGTAACGCCAGTGCTCCAGGCGCATGGACACGCATGACCGCGAACGCCCGACCATCGATCAACGAGATACGCGTCCCGTTATCGAGCGTGATGCGCGCGCGCTCCAGTGGCCGATCGTCATCGCCTTCCAACCCGATGGCCCAATCACCGGTCATCTTGAAGTGAATCTCGAGGACGTGCCCATCATCGAGATAGACCAGTTGATGTTTCGCGCGGCGCTCAACGCGTTCAATTTTGCGGTCACGCAACGCACGAATGGCCTGCGATGTCAGTGTCCGCGCAATGGCGGGATGCAGCGCGCGCACTTCGAGAATGGTGTGACCTACAGCAGCAGCACGCAGCATTGTTGCCGCGCGTTCAACTTCCGGAAGTTCAGGCATACATGAATTAATGCTGAATGCTCTTGGCGTGGCACACTCTTGTGCCTACCTTAGACCATTGCCTCTCACTGTGGGGTACCATCTTCAATACGCCACGTTCCCTAAAACACGAGTACGAGCTGTTCGTCGAACGCGAAATCGAGGATTACAAAGACTCGGTTTCACGCAGCTCACTCCTCAAGATCGGCGACGAAGCAGTCGCTGCGCTTCGCGCGCAGG
>JBDUBA010000143.1:0-6277 GCA_040004335.1 Gemmatimonas sp. | reverse complement strand
TGGGTGCGACGCGCGGAAACATCATGTGGCAGTTCCTCGTAGAGGCAGCCACGCTCACGGTGATTGGTGGCAGCATTGGCCTGTTTATTGGCTGGCTGGTCACGTTCGCTATCCGCAGCTTCACTCCCATCGCGGCGTCCATACCACCTTTGGCGGTGGTAGCGGCACTCGGTGCAAGCTGCTTTACGGGCATACTCTTTGGACTTCTTCCGGCGGCGCGTGCCGCGCGACTGGATCCGGTGGAAGCACTGCGCTACGAGTAGCGGTTTGCTCGTAGTAAACTACGAGCAGGCTGCATGCCATTTTTCGAAGCAATCATTCTCGCGCTCGACACGATTCGCGTTCAAAAACTCAAGAGTTTCTTCACGCTGATTGGAGTGACAATCGGTGTGATGTTCCTGATTGCGGTCGTATCGATCGTTGAGGGGATGAGCAACTACGTCGAGAACGATTTTGCCGGCAAGTTGTTCGGAGTGAACACATTTACTCTGCGTCGCTCGAACAACTTCACGCCGGACGACAATGAGGATTGGCGCGAGAATCAGCGACGCCCAGTGCTGTATCCGTACGAAGCCGCACTGGTGCGCAGTGTGTTGCCCGAGGGAACACGTGCCGCGATGACCAGCGAAAGTTTTGTTTACGCGGTGTCGGCCTACAGCAAGCAGCGCCAGGTGCAGGCGGTCGCAACGCAAGCCGACTATTTCGCGATCAAGAAATTTGGGATCACGCGCGGGCGCGCCTTCAACGCGCAGGATGAATCAGCAGGTTCGCGCGTACTCGTAATTGGCGTCGACGTCGCCGATCATTTTTTCAAATCACTTGATCCGATTGGGCGCGAGCTCCGCATTGGTGGGGTGCCGTACGAAGTGATTGGAATCATCGAGAAACAGGGCTCGGTATTCGGGTTCTCACTGGACCGGCTCGCCATTGCGCCGTTTACGAGTTCCATGGGTCGTCTGCTGTCGCCCAAAGGCGATTTTCAGAGCATGGTGGTGCAAGCGTCGAGTCCTGAGATGGTCGCTGACGGAATTGAAAACTCGCGTGAAGTGTTGCGCGCCTCGCGCCGCCTTGGTCCCGGACGCAAAGACAATTTTGTGCTCGAAACACAGGACGCGGCGCTCGCGTTTTTCGATGACATCAAGTCGAAGCTTGTGCTGTTTGGCACCGCGTTGCCCGCCATTGGATTAGTTGTTGGCGCAATGGTCATCATGAACATCATGCTCGTTGCCGTCGCCGAACGCACGCGGGAAATTGGCGTGCGCAAAGCACTCGGTGCACGAAAGCGCGACATCATGTCGCAGTTTCTCGTTGAATCGGCGACACTCAGTGTGTTTGGCGCGGCACTGGGGATTGCGTTGGGAATTGGACTCGCCGCCATTATTGCGGCCACCACACCAATGCCTGCAGCCGTTGCTCCGTGGTCCATCTTTGCCGCGCTCACGGTGGGTGCAGGAGTTGGAATTGTCGCCGGCATTTATCCGGCCAGCCGAGCGGCGAGTCTTGATCCGATCGCAGCCCTGCGACAGGAGTAGCTGATGCGAATTTTCGATCGCGTCCTGATGGTGCTGGAAGGTATTGGCATGGCCTTCGAAGCCATTCGCGCCAATCGTGTGCGTGCGGTGTTGACCATTGCGGGTGTTGCCATCGGCGTGTTTGTGGTCGTAGCGATGGGCGCTACGGTTCACGGCGTGCGCGAGAGTTTTCAGTCAGACCTCAACGAACTTGGCGCCACCACATTCAATGTGAGCCGCAGGGGCATTGGCTTCAGCGCGTGCGATGGGACGGACGAGATGTGTCCGGATCGTCGCAATCCGCCCGTGACCGTCGAGGAATGGCAGTACATCAGGCAGTTGCCGGAAATTCAAATGGCAACGGCAATGTTTGGTGGATCGGCGAATTTCAGCTATCGCGGTCGCGAATTGAAAGACGTTGGATACGACGCGCAAAGCACCGAGTGGATTCAGACGGACGCCGCCGACATTTCTCCGGGGCGAAGTTTCTCCCAATCGGAGCACGACGCCGGGGCCTACGTGGTTGTCGTGAACGATTCGCTGGCCAGCAAGTTGTTCGGTGAGTCCGACCCCATCGGCAAGGAAGTGTCGGTGTATGGAAAGCCGTTTACGGTGATTGGCGTGTTTCACACCAAGGGCGGATTTCTCAAGAGCATGGATGGTCGTGGGCCTGACAAACCGCGCGCAATATTCCCAATGTTGTCCGCGTATCGTCATCTCAATTTGTATCGTCGTGGACTCCGAATTTCCGTTAAGCCGCGCCCCGAAGTTTCTCAATCGCTGGCAATGGACGCCGTCACTGCAACGCTGCGTGCGAAACGCGGGCTCAAACCGGGCGCGCCAAATAACTTCGCCCTGGTTGCACAGGATCGCATCATGGAAACATTCGACCAGCTGTTTGGCGCAATTTTCATGGTCGGCCTTGCGCTCTCTGCGGTCGCATTGCTTGTCGGTGGCGTTGGTGTGGTCGCCATCATGATGATTTCGGTGACCGAACGAACACGCGAGATTGGCGTGCGGAAGGCCTTGGGCGCAACGCGTGCCATCATCCTTTGGCAGTTTCTCGTCGAAGCCGCCACGCTCACCTCGTTGGGCGCCGGTGTCGGATTGTTAGTCGGCGCGGTGCTGGCCGGCGTCATCAAAGCATACACACCGCTTCCGGCATCGGTGCCACTGTCGGCAGTCCTGCAGGCCGTCGGCGGGAGCATCGTGACGGGGATTGTATTTGGCATGCTGCCTGCCATGCGTGCATCGCGCCTTGATCCCATCGACGCACTGCGCCACGAATGATTGTGCCTTGTCGCACTTTTAGCGCCGCGCGCACGATTGGCTTGAACGCGGGATGAGCTCGGCGGGTGTGTACACGGCGCGGCTTGAGCACAACTGAGATGTAATTCTCAACTCGCTGGGCTCTGTCATACCAGGGAATCACCTGCCAATTTGCAAGCATGCGTTTCACCGACATCATTCGAGTGGCTCTCGGGCAACTTTACGTCAACCCGCTGCGTACGCTGTTCACGCTGCTCGGAATGATTGTCTCTGTCGGATTTCTCGTTGCCGTGGTCGCGATCATTCAGGGAATGAATGCATACGTGACGGAGAATATTTCGCAGGCCATGGTGGGCGTCAACACGTTTCAGGTGCGACGTTCCCCGATTAGCCTGGGGTTGTATGACGACGAGGCCATGCGTCTCATTTCGCGCCGCCCAAAGGTGTCGGAGAGTGACGCTGAGGCCGTGCGCGCAGCCTTTCCCGATGCGATGGCGGTTAGCCTGCAGTCGGGATGGCCAACACCGCAGGCCGACGTGCAGTGGGGTGACCGCACATTAGGCAGCGTGCAGATTTTCGGCGTGTCGCCGGAATTCCAGATTGTGCAGGACTACAAGTTCACGTCGGGTCGTGCGCTTGATAACGTCGATGTGGCCGAACATCGTCCAGTGGCCGTGATTGGATCGGAAGTGGCGTCAAAGTTGTTTGAAAACGTCAATCCGGTCGATCGCGACATTCGAATTCTTGGCACGCACTTCACAATTGTCGGAGTCGCGGGGCCGAAAGGCCGAGTGTTGGGTCAGTCGTTTGACGGATTTGTGTTGTTACCCATCAGCAGTTTCGAAGCGATGTTCGGGCGGCGGCAAACAACAACAGTTTCCGTGAAGATGCGCTCCGCGGAAGAAGTGGATCCCGGGATCGCGCGCGCGAAAGAAGCCATGCGCATTGCGCGTCGTTTGCGGCCGGGCAACGACAACAACTTCAGTATTGATACAGCAGCGGGCCTCGTCGCATTCTGGAATCAATTGACCAAGGTATTGTTTGCGGTAGTACCCGCTGTTGTTGCAATCGGAATTCTGGTTGGTGGCATTGTCATCATGAATATCATGTTGATGGCGGTGAACGAACGCACTCACGAAATCGGCATTCGGAAAGCAGTTGGCGCCACCTCGGCCGATGTACGTCGTCAGTTCCTCGCCGAATCAATTGCGCTCGCATTTGCGGGTGGTGTATTGGGCGTATTGGCGGGATGGTCGCTGGCGGCACTCATTGCGATCGTCTCACCACTACCGGCTCGCGTAACACCGTGGAGCGTTGTACTGTCGTTGACGTTGGGCGCGGGCGTTGGCGTGTTGTTTGGCGTGTATCCCGCCGCGCGCGCTGCGAAGCTTGACCCCATCACCGCGATGCGGGCCGAAACATGATGGTGATGCGATGAGTATGCGGGTGGGCGCGTTTGTCGAGAACGTGCGTATTGCCGTCAGCGCACTGATGGCCAGCAAGATGCGATCAACCTTGACCATTCTTGGCGTGGTGATCGGTGTGACGACGGTGATGACGATGTCCGCAATTGTGCAAGGCATTCGTGATCAGATCGTACACACTATCGAAGTTGCAGGCCCGACCACGTTTTATGTGATGAAAATATTTTCGCAGACACCGCTCAATCCAGACATGTTGCCGGCGTACGTGCGAATTCGACCAGATCTGGCCGAATCCGAAGCCCGCATCATTCGGGCATTGCCAGAAATTGAATACGCGGCATTGTGGGCGCAGACGCTGGCCCGCATTGAGTACCAAGGCATTCACACGCAGAACGTAGCGGTTTTTGGCGCGGATGAAGGGTTTCCGTTGATACAGGGAGGCGAACTGTCCGCGGGACGATGGTTTACCGTGCCCGAACTATCGTCGGCGTCTCCCGTAGTTGTCTTGCAGTCGCAAACGGCCATTAGTGCGTTTGGCCGAGAGAACCCGTTGGAAAAGTGGGTGCGGGTTGGTGGAGTTCCCGTGCAGGTGATTGGTGTCTGGCAAGAACCCGCCAACATTTTCGCGCCGCCCGGTCAGTCGGTTGGAGCCATAATGCCGTATCGAATGGTTGATCGCCATTTCAAGATCGATAAGACGAACGCGCTGTTCATCCCGGTCAAACCGCGCGTGAATGTGAGCGTGCAGGAAGCGCAGGATGCGGTGAAAATGGCGCTCCGCGAATCGCGCCGCCTCCGCCCTGGCGATCAGAACACGTTCGATGTCATCACGCAGGATCAGATCCTCGACACGTTCAACAGCATTTCGAGCATCTTCTTTCTTGTCATGATTGTGCTGTCGGGAGTGGCGCTGTTGGTCGGCGGTATTGGTGTCATGGCCATCATGACGGTGTCTGTGACCAGTCGCACGCGGGAAATCGGGGTGCGAAAGGCGCTTGGCGCGACCCGACGGGATATCCTCGTACAGTTTCTCGTTGAGTCGGCAACGCTAACGGGAATTGGTGGATTGTTCGGCATCATCTTTGGACTGGTACTGGGTGCAGTGGTGACGCGGATTATGGGTATCGATGCAACGTTTCCGTTGGCGCTTACCACAATTGCGGTGACGGTTTCTGTAGGCATTGGCATTGTGTTTGGTATGCTGCCGGCGCGACGCGCGGCGTGGCTCGACCCTATTGAGGCGCTCCGGCATGAATGACGGGCGTCGAAGGTCGGTATTGCGCACAATTCCTCGTGCGAGACCAACGGGCCATACCGAACTGGCACCGAACTAGCGCGCGGCGATATCGGTCAGTAACGTGCGACCATGTCACCGGTAGATCTTCTGGCAATAGCGGCGCATCGCGATGACGCCGAACTCACGTGTGGAGGCACCCTGCGTAAAGCAGTGGATGCCGGACATCGCGTTGGGATTCTGGACCTTACACAGGGCGAGATGGGATCGCGAGGATCGGCGGAGTTGCGCGGCCAGGAAGCGGCGGCGGCCGCAAAAATTCTCGGAGTGACGGTTCGTGAAAATCTCGGGCTGCCCGACGCGGGCATTCACAACACGAACGACACTCGCGCGCTGCTGGTGAATGCGCTGCGACGCTTGCGACCGCGAATCGTGATCGCACCAGCTACGCATAGTCGCCACCCCGATCACCGCCTGGCCGCTGAACTGGTGCGTGACGCGTGTTTCTTATCGGGGCTCACACGATATGCTCCGGGCGAACCCAAACATCGGCCGTTCAAGTTGCTGCACGTGTTGACGTATCGAGAAGACACCATCAAGCCAACCTTTGTAATTGATGTGTCCGATCAATTCGCCGCAAAAATGGATGCGGTGCGTTGTTACGATTCGCAGTTCTCCGGTGAGGTTCAGGCCGGCGAAGTGTACCCGAACGGTGAACCTTTGTATGACATCATCACGCATCAAGCGGCCCACTACGGCTCGCTCATTCGCTGCCAATACGGCGAGCCATTCTGGACCGACGAAACCATGCGCGTTGATGACGTCATGTCACTCGGCGT
>JBDUBA010000053.1:0-6300 GCA_040004335.1 Gemmatimonas sp. | reverse complement strand
CTCCCTCGGCCAGCAATGCCTGGACGGTCGCTTTACCGACGCCCGAGCTGCCTCCAATTACCAACGCGGTTTTCCCTCGTAGAGTTGTCATGCTCTGTAGAACGTTTGAGGTACCGCGAAAGGATACGGTCACCGCGACGCTGCTGTGCACACGTAAACATCTCTAATCCGTGCGCGCCCCCAACTTCGGAATAATCACCCTCACCCGCGCATTCTCCCTCAGCCGCGGCCCAAGAATCCCAAGCATAAGTGCAGTCGGCGTCGGACCACGCCCCGCCGACGGCTTTCGCTCGAGCAGTTGCACAACCGCCTCATCCCCACTCAACCAACGCGTGAACGCAACCGCCGCGTGCATGTCATTTCGCGCGACCATCTTTTGAATGGCAGCGTTACGCGTCGCTGCATTCTGCAACTCGGCTTCGAGATTCGCGACCTGCACAGTGTCGTCGCCCATTCCCACAAGCCAACGCCTGTACGCAAACACAGCCTGCTCAAGAGACCCAAGCGCCATCTCATGTCCAACTTTCAACCCCCAACCATACCACGCTTGGGGTGACTGCGTCAGCCCCTGTGCATACAACGGCGTTGCGTCCGCAAATCGGTCAACGGCATCGTATTGTGCGGCCAGCGAAATGGTAATCACATGCGAAAGCGGGTCGAGGCGATGCGCCGATTCCATTTCCACAACGGCTTCATTTATTTGCCCGGTTGCGTTGAGATAGTAGCCATACCACTGATGACCCGTGGGATAGTTCGGGCTCAAGCGAATGCCTGTTGCAAAGTCAGCGGCAACCTCCGCGCCGTGCGTGCGACCATCAAGAAGATTCGCGAGCGAGATATATGCCTCGCCTAATTTGGGATCGAGTACGATGGCACGACGCACTGCCTGCTCACCCAACGTGAGCAGCGAGTCGTCACTCAATCCGCCTGATGTGGGATACTCTGTCGAAACCGAAAGCGCGTACGCGTCACCAAGCCCAACCCACGCCAACGCGTACATCGAGTCGAGCATTACTGCGCGCTTCAGTGCGTCGGTAGCATGAATCATTCCGTCCGACGTTCGCAAGTTCCAATGAAACCGGCCCAGCAGGTACGCATTGTATGCGTCCGCGTTCCGCGTACCAACAAGCGCCGCGCCGTTGGTCGATCCAGGCGCAAGTGTGAGTTTGAGTGCGGACACTGCCGATTGCGCAACTTCATCCTGCACCGCAAAAATGTCAGTCACCGGCCGGTCAAACTTATCCGACCAGATGTTTACTCCCGTCGCAACATCTACAAGTTGTGCCGAGATGCGAAGCTTGTCCCCAACACGCTGCACGCTGCCGCTCAGCACCACACCAACATGCAACTCACGGCCAATCTCCTTGATGTCCGCCTCTCGGCCACGAAATGCAAAGGCTGACGTACGCCCGGTAACCGCGAGTCCCGGCACATGCACGAGTGCGTTGATCAATGTCTCCGCAATTCCATCGCCGAGGTACGCGTTGGCATGATCGGGACTCAGGTCGGCAAACGGAAGTACCGCGATTGCGGCGGTGCCAGGTGCAGTACTCTCCACAGTTGGCGCCGCACCAAATCGCCACGCCGCAAATGCAACAGCAACAATTCCAAGTGCTGCTGCACCAATATAAGTGTTGCGTCGTGTGTGGTTTGTATTAGCCGGTACACTTCTCTGCTCCGTTGAAGCGCCGTTTCCCGCAACGGTTGTACGTGATGCAATCGCCGCACCAAACTGCGCGACAGGATTGAATCGGTCGGCCGGACTCTTACTGAGCGCGCGTTGCAGCGCATCAACAACCGACGCCGGAACCGATGGCCGCAAATTCGTAATCGGCGACACCTCGGCGATCATGTGCTGGCGAGTAATGGTGGCAGCGTTCTTTCCGGTGAACGGAGGTTGACCACCAAGCATCTCATAAAGCACGCACGCAAGGCTGTATTGATCGCTGCGCCCGTCAATATCCTGCTCGCCCGCGGCCTGCTCGGGACTCATGTACATTGGCGTGCCAACGGACATTCCCGTTTGTGTAATGCGCACGCCCCCGGCCGCACTCAATGCTCTCGCAATTCCGAAGTCTGCCACGACAGCGTGCCCACCCTCGAGCATGATGTTCTCGGGCTTGATGTCACGGTGCACCACACCGCGAACGTGCGCAAAACTCAGCGCGTCGGCAACTTCGCTGGCAATGCGAAGTGCATCATCAATTGGTAGTTGTGTTTCGCGTTCAAGGCGCTGGCGAAGCGATTCGCCGTCCACCAACGGCATGACGTAATACAGAAGCGTCCCTTCCAGATCTCCACTTCCTGAAGACCGAACTTCGCCGGAGTCGTACAGCGGAATGATGTGCGGATGGCGCAGACCGGCAGTGGTCTTGATCTCAAGCAGAAACCGATCGGCGCCGATTGCCGCGCCGATCTCGGGACTGAGCACTTTTATCGCAACCTTTCGGTCGTGCTTGACGTCGTGCGCCAGGTACACGGTGGCCATGCCGCCCTGACCGAGTTCGCCCTCGATGGTGTAGCGGCCTACGAGCGCCGTCGAGAGACGCTGAACAACGCTCATGAAGATCGTGGTAGGAGGACTCGCCCTGGAGCTAACGTGCGCTTCGGCAAACTAGGTTGTAACCCCGGCAACGGCGGAGGTGCAACGCACCGCACCATGCAGCAGTTACGGCATCAACCGCGCCCACTGTGCTGAGTCGGTGTACTGGTCGAACGACACAATCTTGTCGCCCTCGAAGCGAAACACGTGGCAGAACGGCGCATCCAGCGTGGCGCCGCCTTGCTTCATCGTACCGCCGTAGCGGCCGAGTGCTACGACATCCTTGCCGCCGTCGATGAACCGCTCGGGCTTCACCGAGAACCCGTCGATGGCGGCCAAGAGCCGACCGAACACGCCTTCGCCGATCGCTTGTGCACCGACGTAGGGATTGCGGTCGGACAGCGGTGTGCCCTCCCCCTCATTCCACTGGATGCCAGGGGCCATCGCACCGAACAGCACAGAAGGATCGTTGTTCGCGAAGGCAGCATAACCCGCCTGGATAGTTTGAAGACTCATCGGTGGATCCGGTTCGGGGAAAGGGCAACTCGGGGCGCGTGATGGTAACGCCAGTCTGCGCCACCGCCTAGAGGGCGTCGTGATCCGGCGAAGTTGCAGAGCGGGTTCGCACTCCTTCCGTAGTGATTAGTCAATGACCAAAATTAAGTCATTGACTTATTTAGAGGAGTCCAGGATGGCAGTCATGACAATTCGAAACATCGACGAGGCAATCAAGACCCGTCTCCGCCTGCGCGCGGCCATGCACGCCCGCTCCATGGAGGATGAGGCTCGCGACATCCTGCGCGCCGCACTTTCAACCGAAATGCCGAGGCCGCGGAATCTGGGGCAAGCGATCCACGAACGTTTTGGTGTGCTGGGCAGAGTCGAGCTTCCTGACGCGCCGCGAGAGCCGATCCGCGCTCCGGTGGACTTCGGTGAATGATCGTACTCGACACGAACGTCATTTCCGAACTTATGAGGCGGGAACCCGATGCCAGAGTCATGGCATGGATCGCCGAGCAGCCAAGTGCTGGTGTCTTCACAACGACATTGACTCAGGCGGAAATCTTCTACGACCTCGCACTTCTTAGCGAAGGGCGTCGCCGCGATGAGCTGATCGCAGCGGCGCGGCCAGTGTTCGACGTCGATCTCAGTGGACGCATTCTGCCGTTCGACACGGACGCAGCATTGGCGTATCCGGATATCGCTGCCGGCCGACGTCTCATGGGCCAGCCGATCAGCCAGATCGATGCGCAAATTGCCGCGATCGTGCGCTCACGCGGTGCACGATTGGCCACGCGCAACTTGCGCGACTTCGCTGACTGCGGGATTACTGTTGTGAATCCGTGGGATGAGTCATAACGGCTACCCAACCCGCAGATACAGCGTGTTCTGCAGCGGCGAATTCTCGCGCGATCACGCTATATACCCAACCGGTGCCCATTCAAATTCCCATCTGACGGTTATCCGACCTCCGAAGTCAACATGGTCATTCTACAGCCCGCACGTTGCTTCAATCACGATTGCCTGAGGACGTCATGAAGCAAATCAACAGACTGGTTGGCATCGCGATGGTAGTGGCCCTGCCGTCTCTCTCCCAAGCACAGGATTCGCCGAGGCACCCGTTATCGTTCGGAGTGAGTGGCGGTGCATCGGTGCCAATGGGTGATGACGCTCAGGTCGGCTATAACCTTGGCGGACATGTGCTGGTCATGCCAGCAAGTTTGCCGCTCCTGTCATTCCGTGGTGATGTCTCACTTGATACATGGAAATTCAAGAGTGGTAGTGCGCAGTCAGCGCGCGAAAAGACCAGCATGCTTGGTGTAGCTGCGAACATCATCATCAAATCGACTTCAGCCAAGGCTGTCAAACCGTACGGCATTGGTGGCCTTGGATTCTACAACAGCAAGACGACTGGCCTCAATGGCAACGCGAATTTCGCCGACGGTGTTAGCACGAGTAATCTCGGTGTGCAGGCCGGTGCGGGTCTGGATTTTCAACTCTCTGGAGTTACGACCTTTCTCGAAGCAAAGCTCGTGAATTCATTCACCAGGCCCGAGTCGTCAACCTGGCTGCGGGCGATCTTCGGCATTCGGTTTTAGAGAGCAGACGAACGTACGTGCCCTACGCCAAGGTAGAGTTGTTGCACCTGACGAAATCAGGGCATCACGAAGTCCCGCGTTCCAATCCTCGCCTCTTTTGCAGCGATGGATGAATTGCGATTGCGGTGGTCATGCGCGTCCCATGAAGCGAGTCTTGGAGCGATTCCTTCAATCATTTTGATCACAGAGCCACGACGCCAGCCGATCACATCACACCTGCCTCGTAGTGGGTCACCTCTGAGTATTTTGATATGCCCGAAACGTCGCGACTTATCCATCTGAATGAGCTTCGGCTCAACTTGGGGATTCGCCGAACGGCGAGACTCTCGACGAAGCGCGCGGGAACTTGCGCGAGGCCGTTGCGCTGGCCATCGAATCCAATCGCTTACCTGGCCGAACAATCGCTTGTGCCGCCGAAGTGAACGCAATGCCAACGCAAACGCCGGCTTCGCGAAGCGAACCGACAGCTTGCGATCAGTGTTCCATACCTCTAAAAATTGCCCGATTGCCCCATTACATTCCGACCACCGCAACGCAGCATTCCGAACGCTCATATTCAACGCGCCACCCTACCATGGCCGATACACAAAAACAGAATCCGCTTACGCTGGTCATGAAGATCAAGTCGCCGGCCGACGGCGCGGCCCTGAAAGGTATGCTCACCAAGTTCCTGTCGATGCCGCGTGACCAGAATCCCATTGATGTGGCGCTGGACAAAATCGCCAAGGTGCACTTCGCGCGTTTTGTGTTTCTTGACGACGATACACGCCTTGCCGTGATCACCAGCTACGACGATTCGTTTGATGATTACATCAACGACTTCCTGGACAACATCGGCGACATATTCGACGCGCTGCTCACGCACATGTCCGACGCACCACCAATTCCGGTGCAGCAAAATCGCGCGGCGTTTCTGGAATACGTGCGCGCCAACGATCTCAGGAGTTTTGGTGCATTTTACAGCGCCTATCCAACGCTTGGCGTAAAAACCATTTTGTCAAACGCGCGCGACGCAGAGTAGCAGCGGCAGACCCGCTTCCTGAACCGAAAACCATGACGACCCCCGATCAGCGTCCGCCAGATGCTCAGCTCACGCAAATGGCAACCGGTCATTTTCTGGCACGCATCATGTACGTCGCGGCGAAACTTGGCATCGCTGATCATCTGGCTGGTGCTCCGAAATCGGCGGCGGAAATTTCGTCGGCGCTCGGATGCGACACGAAGTCATTGCATCGATTCATGCGCACGCTGGCGAATTATGACATTCTCGCGCCACACAGCGACGGAAAATTCGCCCTCACGCCGCTCGGCGATGCGTTACGTGACGACGCGCCGGGATTCGCACGATCGAGCATTCTGACCATGGGCAGTCCCATCTTCTGGAATGCATTCAGTGAATTGCAGTACTCCATTGAGACTGGAAAACCTGCAACCGAAAAAGTGCTCGGAATGGGAGCGTGGGATTACCTGGGCCAACACCCCGATGCTGCGCGACGTTTCAGCGAGACGATGTTGAATGTTCACGGCGCCGAACCTGCGGCCGTTGCCGAGGCGTACGATTTTTCGTCGGTCGGTGTGGTTGTGGATGTTGGTGGCGCCAGTGGCAAGATGCTTGCGAGCATCTTGTCAAAGTACGCGGGTGTTAGAGGTGTGCTGTTC
>JBDUBA010000332.1:0-6301 GCA_040004335.1 Gemmatimonas sp. | reverse complement strand
GGCAGGAAGATGAAAGTCCGTACGACGTGATTGTTGGCATCATCAAGGATCGCGGAATCAAACACCGTCGTGTTGGTGTCGAGGAACGCGTTCGGTTCTTTATCGCGGACGGCATTCGGAAGGCCGCCGGTGGCATCGAAGTGGTTGATGCAACGCCAGTCACGGCAGGCTGTCGCGTGATCAAATCCAAGGCCGAAATTGCGCTGATGCAGCGCGCGAATGATGTAACCATCGAGGCGTACAAGGCCGGGCTGGCGACGTTACGCGACGGCATGCCGCAAGGCGAATTGCAGCGCAACATCGAAGCAGCGTTTGCCGCATTGGGCTACAGTGGCGACGTCAGCGTGCAATTCGGAAAATGGACCGCACTTCCGCACGGCAGCTCAACACCACAAACACTCAAGGAAGGCGACGTTGTCATGATCGACGACGGCGTCAAGGTTGAGGGCTACGTATCCGATATCACGCGCACGGTGGTATTTGGCAAACCCACGCAGCGTCAGACCGACGTATGGAATCTCGAACTGGCCGCGCAAACCGCAGCGTTTGCCGCCATCAAGATTGGCGCAACGTGCGAAAGTGTCGATGCAGCGGCACGCGCCGTCATCGAGAAGGGCGGATTCGGTCCAGCATATAAGGTGCCAGGGTTGCCGCACCGTACGGGGCACGGCATGGGACTTGACGGCCACGAGTGGACCAACTTTGTAAAGGGCAACAAGACGCTCATCGCTCCGGGCATGTGTTTCAGTGACGAACCAACCATTGCCATTCCCGGTGAATTTGGTATCCGTCTTGAAGACGATGTGTATATCGGTGACGACGGGCCACACTGGTTCAGCAAGCAGAGTGTGGCAATTGACAAACCGTTTGCGTAACCAGTGTTGATGCAGGCGCTGCGAGGCGCACACGGCACCTTCAATACAAACCCGCTATCGAGCCGCTCATGAAATTCATCACCATTCTCTGCTGTTCTCTGGTTGTCTGCTTCGGCAGTGCCTGCTCTCTTGGCGGTGACGACCCACCAACCGAAGAAGGTTTTCCGCCGGGCTCCGGACAAGTGTCTGCGTCAATTGGCGGCGTAACATTTTCGGCCTCCGGCAAACCAGCCGTTGTCGTCACCAAAACCGCCACGGGCTTCACGATTGATGCGTCAACCTCGACGGCGACTCTCACGCTCAACTTCACGGGCGTTGGTAAAATCGGAACGTACACCTTGGGTACGGGTGGTTCCGGCACGGCCACCTACACATCGGGTGGGTCAACCTGGACGACCAGCGAGATCGGCGGAGGCGGCAGCGTGAACGTCAACTCTTTCTCGACCGCGCAGGCAATCGGTTCGTTCACATTTACCGCTGGACCGGTGGATGGTACGAGTGCGACCGGAACAAAGGTGGTAACGAGCGGCGCGTTCAATGTGATTTTCTAAACCGTTCGACTTCCCGTATCAGCGCGGGTTGCTGCCTGCCAATCGAACCCGTACGCGTTTCATTTTGAGTGGACTGACGAACCGTCGCATAAAAAAATCCCGCACTTGATGCGGGATTTTTTGCGAGCGACTGCGAAGTGACGGAAAATGCAGACTACCCCCGAAACACCTCGCGGGCATTCACCAACGCCGCACACAGCGCATCAACATCCGCACTGTCGCTGTACACATAAAACGACGCACGCGCAGTGGCAGCTGTTCCCATGCGGCGCATGAGCGGTTGCGCACAGTGATGTCCCGCGCGTACGCACACACCGTGTTGGTCGAGAATGGTTGCCAGGTCGTGCGGATGAATGTCCTGCATTGCAAAACTCACGACACCGCTCCGACGATCCGGCGGCGGACCATGAATTTCGCACCCCGGCACCTCGGCCAACTGCGCAATGGCATACTCCAGCAACGTCTTCTCATGCGCGCGCACGTTGTCCATGCCCAACGCGGTGAGATATTCCGCCGCCGCTCCCAACCCCACTGCGTCCGCCGCGTTGGGGGTACCTGCCTCGAATTTGTGCGGGACAGTGTTCCAGGTGCTGTCGCGATCGTTCACCCACTCAATCATGTCGCCGCCAAACTGATACGGTGTCATCGATTCCAACAACGGGCGGCGCCCAATCAAACCACCAATGCCCATTGGCCCAAGCATCTTGTGGCCGCTGAATGCGTAGAAGTCCGCTCCCAGCTCATCGAAGTTGACGCGCAAATGCGGCGCACCTTGCGCCCCATCCACCACCAGAATCGCGTCCGACTGGCTGCGAACAATTGAAAACACTTCGTTGAGTGGAGTAATCGCACCCAACGCGTTGGACACATGCGTGAGCGCCACAACTTTCGTTTTGCGCGTTACCAGCTGTCGCAGTTGGTCAATATCGATTTCGAGCGACGGTGTGAGCTCAACGATGCGCAACGTCGCGCCGGTGCCCAACGCGAGCTGCTGCCACGTCACAAAGTTCGCGTGATGCTCAATTGCACTGACAACGATTTCATCGCCGGCCTTCACATTGGCGCGGCCCCACGCGGTGGCCACGAGGTTGAGGCTTTCCGTAGTGCCGCGCGTGAAGATGAGCGTGTCCGCGTCGGCCGCTCCGAGAAACTTCGCAACCCTGGCGCGCGCATCATGATACGCATCGGTTGCGGCCGCCGACAACGCGTACGCACCTCGATGCGGATTGGCGTTGTGTTGTTCGTAGAAATTCCGCTGCGCATCGAGCACTGCGCGTGGTTTCTGTGACGTCGCAGCCGAGTCGAGGTAGTGCAGACCGGGGTTGTTGGCGAGGAGCGGAAAGTCCGCGCGTGAAGCCAACGACACATGTGAAGCCGACAATTCGTGCAGTAAGGGCGAACTCATGGAAATCTCCGAATGAACTGACGCTACCACGTAGGTTGCGATGATGGCGCGGAACGCCTGGGACCAACCAACACTTGTCCGTCGACCACTTTGACCGGATACAAAATCAGATCGTCGGTAGCCGGACCTTGCAACACCGCACCGGTACGACAGTCGAACTGCGCACCGTGCCACGGGCATTCAATCACGCCGGGCGCGACGATGTCGCCGCTGGACAGATTGAAATCACGGTGCGGGCAACGATCAACCATGGCGTACACGGCATCGCCCTCGCGCACGAAACACAACGCTTCGCCATCCTGCATCTTGCACCCGTGCGGAACTCCCGGCGGCAATTCTGCGAATGGCAGCGCCCGGCGAAATTCGCGCTCGTTCACACCCGGAAATTCGTTTGAAACGAAACGAACAACATCATTCAGTACTGACTGGCGTTGTGACCGGGGAATCGGACGTTTCGCTTTCCAGCGCGGCCTGCAACGTGTGCCAGGCGAGCGACGCGCACTTTACGCGTACGGGAAACCGCGATACGCCCGAAAACACAACGAGCTGACCGAGATCGGGTCCTGTGCCTTTGTCCTGCCCCAACACCAGCGAATGAAACCGGTGAAACAGCGCGTCCGCGTCGGCGCGTGATTTGCCTTTCACCGCCGCCGTCATCAGCGAAGCGCTTGCACGCGAAATTGCACAGCCGTGTCCCGTGAACTTGACGTCGCGAATGACATCATCGTCCATTACCAGCTCAACCTGCACATGATCGCCGCACAGCGGGTTTTTTCCCTCTGCACGATGATCGGCACCTTCAAGGTCGCCGTAATTGCGCGGCTTTCGGTTGTGGTCCAGAATGACGGCCTGATACAATTCCTGCAAATCTGACATGGGCTTCAGTCCGGCTTAACGATCGACGGGTGTGGATGCGGCCGGAGCACCAGTGTAGCGCGCCAGCGTCATACGCTCCAACTCGTCGCGCACGGCCTCTACTTCGATAGACTCGAGCACATCGGCCGCAAAGGCATACATCAACAACTGGCGCGCCACCGTTGCGCCAACGCCGCGGCTCTTGAGATAAAACAGCGCGGCCTCGTCAATGCGACCCACGGTTGCGCCGTGTGTGCATTTAACGTCATCCGCAAAAATCTCAAGCTGCGGCTTGGTGTCGATTTTGGCTTTGTCCGACAGCAGCAACGTTTGATTGGTTTGTTTGCCATCGGTCTTCTGCGCTTCGGGATGCACATACACTTTCCCGTTGAACACACCGTGCGACGAACCATCCAACAGCCCCTTATACAACTCTCGGCTGAAACATCGCGGGGCAACGTGTTCCACGCGCGTCTGCGTGTCGCCGTGTTGCGTGCCATCCAGGAGGTACAGTCCGTTGAGCGTGGTGCCGCAGCCTTCACCATTCAGCACCGTGTAGATGTTGGTGCGCGACAGCGCGCTCCCCGCAATCAGCGAGAATGAAATGAAGTGCGAGTCGCGTCCCTGGCGTGCTTCGACCGTGCCGATGTGCGTCGCTTTGCTGCTCTCCAACTGAATGCGAAGGTGCGTAAGTGTGGCACCGTCTTCTACAATCACTTCGGTTACGCTGTTCGTGAAGTTGGTCGCGTCACCCAACGCGACAAAACTTTCGACAACGCTGGCCTTCGCGTGCGGCTCGACCACAATGAGGTGGCGCGGCTGCGACAACACTTCGTTTGCATTGGCCGACGACACATGAATCACGTGCACCGGAACGTCGCTGACCATCTCCTTGGCAACATGAATGACCGAACCCACACCCGTGGCCGATGCATTAAGCGCCGAGAAGCCATCGCGGGACGCGGGAACGACGGAGCCCAGGTAGCGGGAGACCAGTTCTGAATTTGTCTCGATGGCCTGCGCCAAGGACTGCACGCGAACGCCATCCGGCAAATTGTTGAGCGTGGACAACGTTTCTGACCACAGTCCATCAACAAACACCACGCGCGGCCATTCTTCTTTACCGAATAAGAACGGTACGAGGTCAGCATCGGTTACGCGCGCACTGTTGATCGCGTTCGTAAACGTGCGCTCCACCAGTGACGCAACACTCGTGTACTTCCAATCTTCGTTATTCGAAGCCGGAAATCCCAATCGCAGAAAGGCGGCCGCACCTTCTTTACGAAAACCAGCGATCGCCGGCGTGGTTGATTCCGCGGCCGCCGCGTTGGCGAGGTTGAGAAGTGTCGTGTTGGTGGTCGTGCTCACGCTGCCGGCTCCAGCAGCCAATCGTAGCCGCGCGCTTCGAGTTCGAGCGCCAGTGATTTGTCGCCCGACTTGATGATGCGACCGCCGGCCAGTACATGCACATAGTCTGGCACGATGTAGTTGAGCAGGCGCTGATAATGCGTGACTACAATGGCCGCGTTGTCCGGCCGACGCAGCGAATTCACACCGTCGGCGACAATACGCAGCGCGTCGATGTCGAGACCCGAATCGGTTTCGTCGAGAATTGCGAGCTTGGGTTCGAGCACCGCCATTTGCAAAATCTCGTTGCGCTTTTTTTCGCCGCCCGAGAACCCCATGTTGAGCGAGCGGCTCATCATGGACGCATCCATGTCCACCAGCTTCAACTTTTCTTCCATTACGTCCATGAACTCCAGCACATCAAGTTCATCCTTGCCCGAGGCGCGGCGAATCTCGTTGTACGCGGCGCGCAGGAACATCGCGTTGCTGACGCCCGGAATTTCCACCGGATACTGGAACGCGAGGAACACGCCCTGCTGCGCGCGCTGCTCGGGAGCAAGCGCCAGCAGGTCTTCGCCGAGATACGTGACTTCGCCGCCCGTGATTTCGTACGCGGGATGTCCCGCCAGTACCTGCGCCAGCGTGCTTTTGCCCGAACCGTTCGGACCCATCACCGCGTGAACTTCTCCCGCCTTCACCGACAGCGTGATGCCCTTGAGAATGGGCTGGCCGTCAACGGAAGCGTGGAGGTTCTTGATCTCAAGCATATATGAAAGAAAAGTAGAGAGACGATTTTGAAACGACGTTGTGTACCGCCATGAACGGACGCGACGGAACTATCCGACGCTGCCTTCAAGCGTAATTCCGAGCAACTGCTGCGCTTCAAGCGCGAACTCCATCGGCAATTCCTTGAACACTTCCTTGCAGAAGCCGCTCACGATCATCGAAACCGCCTGCTCGGCGTCAAGACCTCGCGCCTTGAGGTAGAAGATCTGATCTTCACCAATCTTGGACGTGGAGGCTTCATGCTCGAGCGTCGCCGTGTTGTTTGCGACTTCGACGTAGGGAAACGTGTGGGCGCCGCACTGATTGCCCACAAGCATGCTGTCGCACTGCGTGTAGTTGCGCGCGCCTTCGGCCTTTGGCAGAATCTGCACCTTGCCGCGATAGCTGTTCTGCCCCTGCATCGCACTGATGCCTTTGGACAGAATGGTGCTCTTCGTATGACGGCCAATGTGAATCATCTTCGTGCCGGTGTCGGCCTGCTG
>JBDUBA010000128.1:0-6337 GCA_040004335.1 Gemmatimonas sp. | reverse complement strand
TGATGACGTGCAGGATGACGCACATCGCGTACGCGACAAGTGGCATCACGACGAGGGGAGTCATCGCCTTCGACAGCACCGTCGTCCTGTCGGAGACCGGCATCGACTTCCAGAAGAGAATGCTCCGATCGCGCCGCTCGCCCTGCAGCGCCTCAAGGCAATAGAAAACGCTGACCAAAAAAATTGCGGCGAATATGGCCACCGCGGCGAAGATGAATGGCTTCTGGATCCGTCCTTCCGCGTTCACTGGATCCGGACCGGTGAGCGAAGCAACCGTTTGCAGCAGCGCCGGCAGGGTCGTGAGGAACACCAAGAGCACCAGGACCCCGAACAGGACAGGCGCAATCCAGATGGCGCGATGTTCCCACACCTCGCGACGCAGCGACCAGTACAGACTCTGCCACTCCGATATAGTCCGCGCATCCCGCGCAGGGAGCACCGCTTGCGGCAACTCGGCCGATGGCGAAGTCATGCCGCCGCACCAGTGCGTGGCGTCATGATCGCCACGTAGAGGTCGGCCAAGCCGGGAGTACGTACGTCGCCGAGCGGTGTCAGTCGCTCGCGCGGCACCGTGTCGAACAGCATGACGGTGCGCCCAAGCGCGGCGCGTTCGCGCATCGGCTGCAGCGCTCTCCCTGCCGTAACGTGTTCGGGACGCACTCTCACTTCGAGATAACGGCTCGCGAAATCATCCATGCTGCTCTCGAGCACGACACTCCCATTGTCGATAAACGCGACGTCCGAGAGCACGTCCTGTACTTCATCGACTTGGTGCGTCGCGATGATGATGGTACGCGTGTCGTCGAAGTAATCAGTGAGCAGCGAATCAAAGAACTGCTTGCGGACCAGGATATCGAGACCGAGAGTCGGCTCGTCCAGAACCAGGAGGCGAGCGCCGATCGCCATCACCAGCGCGAGGTTCAGTTGCGTGATCGTGCCTGTGGACAGTTCGCGCACTTTGTGGCGTGGTTCGACGCGCGTTCTGGCAAGGAAGTGTTCCGCCCTGGCACGATTGAAGCGCGGATGCACGCCGCTGAAATAGTTGAGCGCTTGCGATACGGTAAGCCAGCGCGGGATCACCGCGACATCGGCGATGAATGAAACGTCTTGCATCACACGCTCCCGGTCTCGCCACGGGTCGCGTCCCAACACACGCAGATCGCCATCGCAAGGAATCAGTCCGAGCATCGCACTCAACGCCGTACTCTTCCCGGCGCCGTTCGGTCCGACAAGGCCGAGGATTCGACCCTCAGGCACCGCCAGGTTCAGCCCGTTCAACGCTTTCGTGCGGCCGTAAGTCTTGCTGAGGCCACGCATTTCTATCACGAGTGACATATCACTCCTCTTCCGCAGGCATTTCGCCCAGTAGAGCCTCTGCTGACAAGCCAAGCCGTTTGACTGTGCCGTGCGAGTCCGACCACGGACACTTGTGTGAGCCGTGTGCGAATGAGGTCGGCGGTGCGTAGTTCAATGTGCAGATGAAACTCGTCCAACATCTGCTTGTCGACGGGGTCGCGATTTCGCAGGCCACGCCACAATGAACGAACGCGCGCAATCAGTTCGGAGCGATGCATGTGCCAGAATCGGCCAAGCGAGACGGCCTTGAGAATCAGGACGTCGAGGGTTCCGGGAAGCAATTCCGCGTTCGGTGGCAACAGGCTCTCCTATTGTGGTTAGGAGAAGTATTCTGTGGTTCTCCTAAGCTGTCAAGGAGAGAGGTGCGGCAGCGTTCTGTGTTGATGTGGACTTCCCCACCAAACTCACGAAATGTCGCCGCTTCTCTGGCACTTCCACGGCGCATAACATCAACGGGTAGGCTCGGCCGCGGAATTAATTGTACGGTTTACGGAATTGCTCGCAAACGTTCCGCAACAATGCCGCGATACGGCACACTCCACAGTGCCGGACCATCCAGGATTGACAGGTACCACCGTTTCGCATCCGCCGGGCGACTCAAGGCCAGCAACGCCTCAGCACGCGCAAAACGATCCACCTGCTGACCAAGCGCTGGAATGCGCGATCGCACCTCGAATGGAATAGACACCACGCTGCTCTCGAACGCGGCAATCGCCTCGGCGTTATTACCGCGCGCGAGCGCGAGATGCCCGCGCAGTGCCGCACCCAACGGCCCCGCGAGCCGATCAGCGGTGCGAACCCTGGCCAGTTGCGCCTGCGCGCGCAGCAACGCCGCCGTATCCTGCAGTTGCGAACTCAGCAAGCCACTGAGATATACGCGCAACGATCGCTGCTCCTCACTCGAAAGCTCGCCAGGTGCCGCAGCTGGAATCGGGGGGGTGTCTAACCTCCGGCGCACTGCGCGCAGCGTATCGGGGCTCACGGCCGCGGTTGGTGCAACAAGCATTAATGCGCGATGTAGCAGAGTCGCATTCTCGTCAAGCAGCGCCGCGTCACGCCAATGACCACCGGCGGCCACAGACTGGCCGTCACAGAACTCGATCGTTGCCAATGCAAGCAACCCTTCCACGCGCATCGCCGAGCGGTTGGATGAACGTGCGAGTACGGATGCGAACCGTTGCGCCGCGCGAATATCACTGGGCTCAGATCCCACCCGTCGCAGCGCGATCTGTGCACTGACGGGATCGTCAATGGTGCGTTCGTTCAATCCTTCGCGGCGTGCGTGCAGCGCGAGATACGTTTCACGAATACCGGGCTGCTCTCCCGCGCTATTGGGACTGAAGTACATCTGAAACAGCGTGTCCAGTTCACCGCGCCGGTTCGCGCGCGCCGCGAGCTCCATGAGATACACGGTCACTTCACGGTTTCGCATATCAAGCGCCATCACGCGACGGAAGGCGGACACTGCGTCATTTGTTGGACGCCCCTGATACTGATTGTTGTCAAAGAGCGTTTCGCCCAGCAACATCCAGGCATCGACGTCGGTTGGATAGTCGGACACGATCTGTCGAAACTGTCGTTCGGCTTCAACCGGACTTCCCACGCGCAGCGCGTAATACCCCCGCACCAATTGCTGCAGACGGAGCGGCAGCGACGCAGAGAGATCGAACGCGCGTCTCACGGCCCGCGCGTTCAGGGAATCCACTTCGCTCCAGCGCGCGGCGCGCGCGAGGCGATACCACGCCAGCGCAAACAGCGAATCTTCCTCAGTTGCGCGCGTGAAGTATGCGACGGCTGCGGCCGGACGTGCATCGCGCAACTCGCGTTCACCATCGAGATACGCGCGCAGTGCGCGATTGGAGGTCGTCATCGTTGCCGCCAGTCCCGCCACGGTATCGCCAGGTGCCCGCAACTCGGCCGCGATGAGCTGTCGCACGAGGGACTCCACGCCACTCGATAACTGATCCGCGTTTGCCACGTTGACCTGCGCGCGCGCCACGTCGTTCCCTTCGGCATGGTACAGTGTGGCCAGCAGCGTAAACCCCTCGCCCGCACGCACGACACTTCCCACCACATATCGTCGTGCGCCCAGACGCACCGCTAACGTCTGTGCGTTGGCCGAATCGAGTGGTACGGCACCCAGCGCGCGCGCGGCACCGATACTCGAATTGGGGTCGACGCCGTGCAGCAATCCGGTCGCGTCAAATGCCGGCGTCAACAAATCAACCATCCCCTCGTGCAAATACTGCAACTCGGGTCCGCCTCGCACCGTGAATGGCAACACGGCGATTGGCGGGAGCGGGCTGTCAATGCGGGCAACTTCAATCGGTGCAGTGGCGGTGCCCTTTCGAGAATTGTTCCACACCACCGACAAGACGAGTGCGGCGCTCACGGCCAGGCTGATACCGGCAATGAATAACGATTTCGAAGTGCTTCCACGTGAGTGATGAACGCGTGTTCCGCTCGTGACGGTTGTTGATGCAGGCGTACCATTATGCGACTCGCCCAACGCACGCAGCTGCGCCAGCACTTCTGCACCATCTGCCGGACGGTTGTGTGTATTTTTAGCGAGCATGTCGGTAACAAGCGCGGCTACCGTCGGCGGAATAAGCACCCCGTCGCTGCGCACGAGCGGGCGCGGCGCGTCTTCAAGAATTGCGTACAACAACGTCGCGTCTCCCGCCGCGGCAAACGGGCGCTGTCCAACAAGCATCTCGTGCAGGATGACGCCCAGCGCCCAGACGTCAGCCCGGGCGTCGGCCGACCCGCCACGCAGCACCTCTGGAGCCATGTACGGTAGCGTTCCCGCTATCGACGCCGTTCCGCCGCTGGCCGCGTCGTCACTCCCCGCGCGCACGGCCACACCAAAGTCCAATATTTTCGCGATCGCGCGGATCGGGTTTGCGCGAGCGAGAACCGCACCATTTGCGCCCGGGGCAGTCGAAGTTGCAGAAATCGAATCTGCAGAAATCGAAGTTGCGGCGGTCGAAGTTGCGGCACTCGGAGTTGCGGCGCTCGGAGTTCCGCCGTCGTTTGCGAACCCGATGTTGGCGGGCTTGAGGTCGCGATGTACGATGTTCTGTCGATGCGCACTCGCTAATCCACTGGCAAGTTGCGTCGCAACGTCGATTGCGTCGGCGACTGATAGTGGACCCGCCCGAAGTCGATCTCGGAGCGTACCACCCGAGCAGTAACTCATGACCAGACATAACCCGCCGTCGTCGGTTTCCTCAATGGCGTACATTGCGCACACATTGGGATCATTGAGTGCTGACGCCGCTTGCGCTTCGCGCACGAGCCGACGGCGCGCGGCCGGATCGGCAAACTGTTCCGACGGTAAAAACTTGAGCGCGACGTCACGGTCGAGCATCGTATCGCGCCCCAGGTACACTGCACCCATTCCGCCCGCACCAAGCGGAGCGCGCACCTCGAAGTGTCTGATGCGGCGACCCGTGAGGGGGATCGGCGTCGGCGTGTGTGAAACGTCGTCGACCGTTGCCGCCGCAAACGATGGTCCCACCACATCGCTTGCCAAGGCGCGTAGAAACTGCGGTGCATCGTCAGCGCCTGAAATCAACGTCAATAATTCCGCGCGCATCGGTGCATCGCCGGCACACGATGTTTCCAGAAACGTCACGCGTGCATCGGGCGGCAACGACATGACTGTTTCGAACAGTGTTGAGATCCGCTCCCACGCGTCCGCCTCAGGACTCGGGGTCGCACTCCCGAAGCGCAAGTCAGTCATGAGTTAGGCGCGTGCTCGCGCAACTCGCGGTACAGCCACGCCTGCGCGAGTGCCCAATCGCGCTTGACGGTCGCTTCGGAAATACCAAGCGCCAGCGCCGTTTCTGGAATCGACAATCCGCCAAAATACCGGCACTCGACGACCCGACAGGGGCGGGGATAGACGCGCTGCAGGTGCTGCAATGCCACTTCCAGTGCCCAGAGTCTCTCAAGCGAGTCATCAGGGGCGTTGATCGTGGGAACGCCAAGTGTTTCAGCAATATTGAGGGGGACACTTCCACTGCCGCGCTTCTGCGTGTGTCCACGCCGCGCGTAATTGCTGAGAATTTGTCGCGTCGCGCGCGCTGCCAACGCATAAAAGTGTGCGCGATCATGCACAGCGATTGCCCCCGCGCCATTCATCCGCAAAAACACTTCATGCACCAACGCCGTCGTGTTGAGTGTGTCCTCGCCATTCCAACGCTGGCGTTGACGGCGCGCGACCACGCGCAATTCCTCGTACACACGCGTGAACAGGCGATCCCCAGCCGGGGTATCGCCGTCCACCCACCGACGGAGAAGGTCGGTGACTGCATCATCGGTGTCGCCTGCATCCATCGCCACGGTCTCTGAGAAAAACTGAATCATAGCGCGCGCCTCGCGACGGTGCTGCGCACACGCGTATTTCAGGACCGCGATGCCAACCGCGACACTGGCAATGCCAGGCGAGCAGCGATCGCTCGGTTACGGACGACTGTCGTTCATCCGGGTATAGTCGGGAAACGACGCGCCGCTCTGCATTGCCATTTCCACATCGGCAATCCTCAACGCTGCGCGCGTTTCCGGCGCGCGACGAACCCCATCATCATCAAACCGGCGCTAAGCAAGACCGCCGTAGCAGGCTCGGGCACCACCGTGCTCGACGAAAAATCAATACGATACACAGGCTGGTTGGCGGTGAGTTGACTGTTGAACGTGTAGCCCGCCGCTGTAACTTCACCGTTGAATCCCGCAAGCTCCGCAAAGTTGAACGACACCACTCCGTTCTGCGGTGTGCGCACGGCATTGACGCCGTTTACGAGGAACGCCGCGCCCGCGATACTGAACAGTTCCGAACCGGCATCCCAGATTTGGCTGGATGTCTGGCTAATGCTGTTGATCAGCAAGTTGCCACTGGCGTCGAACAACCGGAACGCCTGCGGGTTGTCGTTGCCGATAAAGAAGTCATTGCTTGGCACGACCATTGACGCAAAGGAAA
>JBDUBA010000099.1:0-1919 GCA_040004335.1 Gemmatimonas sp. | reverse complement strand
GACACACTGGGCGCCGTTGGAAAAATCAAGCAGGAAATTGAAACGGCACGATTTGAGGCAGACAAAGCCACGCGTACTGGTGAACTGAGCAAAGCCGCCGAGATCACCTACGGCCGCATTCCGCAACTGGAGCGCGACATGAAGGTGGCCGAAAGCAAACTCGCCAGTCAAATCGGAGCGGCACAGTATCTGAAAGAGGAAGTGACAGCGGAAGACATTGCCGACGTCGTGGCGCGCTGGACCGGTATTCCGGTAGCGCGCATGCTGGAGTCAGAACGCGAGCGCTTGACGAAACTGGAAAGCGTGCTGGCAACGCGTGTGGTTGGCCAGAAAGAAGCCGTGCAGGCAGTGGCTGATGCGGTGCGTCGTTCGCGCGCCGGGTTGCAGGATCCCAATCGTCCTATTGGTTCGTTCATCTTTCTTGGACCGACCGGTGTCGGCAAAACGGAAACGGCGAAAGCGTTAGCTGAATTTCTGTTTGATGACGAACACGCCATGGTGCGTATCGACATGTCGGAGTACATGGAGAAACACGCGGTTGCGCGGTTGATTGGTGCGCCGCCCGGCTACGTCGGTTATGAGGAAGGCGGGCAGCTTACAGAAGCGGTGCGTCGTCGTCCGTATTGCGTCATACTTTTTGATGAAATTGAAAAGGCGCATCCGGATGTATTCAACGTGTTATTGCAACTGTTGGATGACGGTCGTTTAACCGACGCCCAGGGACGGACGGTCAACTTCCGCAACTGTGTCATTATCATGACGAGTAACGTGGGAAGTCATCGCATTCTCGAAGTTGGCGCCGAACCAACAGAGCAGGCATGGAAAGCGATGGAGCAGGATGTGTTGGCCATGCTCCGCACCGTGTTCAAGCCGGAATTCCTGAACCGCATTGATGACACAGTTGTGTTTCACGCGTTGGGTCGCGCCGAACTCGATCACATTGTCGATTTGCAGTTGGCGCATTTACGCAAGCTGCTGGCCGATCGCAAGCTGACTATTTCGCTCTCACCCGAGGCGCGCAAGTTCCTGGCGGATGAAGGTTACGACCCCGTGTACGGCGCACGTCCGCTCAAACGGGCCGTGCAACGCTTGTTACAGAATCCGCTGGCGTTGGCCGTGTTGGAAGGTCGGTTCAAAGAGGGTGATGGGATTATCACCGAGCTTGGTGAGGATGGCGTACTGACTTTCAACGTCGAGCCGGCCGTCGTTGGCGATACGGTGTCGGCCACTGCATAAGGCGCGCGTTGCAATCGACATGCGAACACGCCGGTGTGATTTGCGATCATGACACACACCAGCGCGGGTGACCGCGTCGCGATGGCGCTCGCGCTGGTGCAAGCGCGCGAAGCGGCGGATGCGGATGAAGTGCCGGTGGGAGCGGTCGTTACGCGTGATGGCGTGACGATTGCGGTCGCGCAAAATCGAATGCGTCGCGAGGGCGATGCAACGGCGCACGCCGAAGTGCAGGTGTTACGCGCGGCGGCGAAAGTTGTCGGACAGTCCCAGTTGAATGATTGCACGTTGTATGTCACGCTCGAGCCGTGTGCGATGTGCGCGGGCGCAATTGTACTTGCGCGCGTGGGCCGACTGGTCTTTGGCAGCTGGGATGACAAGGCCGGGATGTGCGGCTCGGTTGGCGACATTGTGCGGCATCAAAAACTCAATCACGCGCCGCAAGTACTGGCGGGGGTCGAGGCGGCAACGAGTGCGGCCATGCTGCGTGAATTTTTTGCGGAGCGGCGGCGGGGCTCCGCGGACCGGGTCAACGGACCGGGTGAACGGACCGGGTGAACGGACCGGGTCCACAACCCAACGGACCGGGTCCACAACCCGCACAGACCGAACGCATTTGGCAACGATCGCTTGGCGGTGTACAACGAAAGTCGTGATGGAGAAATCACGATCGGCATTTATGGCCT
>JBDUBA010000444.1:0-21422 GCA_040004335.1 Gemmatimonas sp. | reverse complement strand
GCCGAGTGCGGTGCGCACGGCCAACTCGCCTTCGCGGGATACGCTGCGTACGAGCAACAGATTCGCAACATTCGCGCACGCGATCAACAACACAAACGCGACGCCACCCAACAGAATGAGCAATGGGCGCTTGATGCTGCCGGTAATCCATTCATCGAGCGGAACCACGGTGGCGCCCAGTCCACGATTCATTTCGGGATATTGTGTCGCCAACCGTTTTCCGATTGCGCGCGCGTCAGCTACTGCCGTTTCCAGAGGAACGCCAGGCTTCAACCGTGCGATTGCGTTCAGATAGACCGCACCGCGGCTGTTGGCGAGGTCGGCCGGTTTGAATGTGAAGGGAAACCAGATATCCGTCTTGCGCGGGTACACGGCGTCGTTCGGCGCGATACCAACCACGCGATACGCTTCATTGTCGAGTGCGATGGTGCGGCCAATCAACGTGGTGTCCCCACCAAATCGAGTCCGCCACAAAGACTCAATGAGGATCACTGCCTTCGGGCCGTTGTACGCGGCCTCATCGGGCGTGAACGCGATGCGGCCGCGCACGGCGCGCAGCCCCAGTAGCGGAAAGAAGTCGGCGCTCACCCGGTATCCGCGCAGGCGCTCCGGACTTCCATTACCCGTTAACACAGCGGGGTGACCTTCCATGGTCGCGACCGATGTAAACGATGTATTCTGTTCGCGCACGTCCTGCAGATTGGCAGGAGACCAGACACTGCGTTCACCATCGAAGGTTGGTGCGACCATGACCAGCGCGCCGGGATTGCCGAACGGCAATGGTCGTAACAAGATGCCGCGTACGACGCTGAAGATGGCTGTGTTCGCGCCAATGCCAAGTGCGAGGGTAAGCACCGCAATGACCGAGAAAGCAGGTGAGCGGCGAAGCGCGCGCAGTGCAAACCGAATGTCCTGTTTCGTTTCCTGCAGCAGTTCCTGGTTCATGTGTTTCGTTTCCCGTCGTGCATTGGTTTCGCCGCAGAAGCGACGTGCATCATCCAGATCACCGAATTGCCGTTCGGCCTCGCGGCGTGCGGCGCCGGAATCGAGACCCGATTTCACGAGTTCGGCTGTACGCATCTCGATGTGAAATGCGAATTCCTCTTCGACATCCATTTCTGCACGGCGACGCAGCGCGAGTCGAAAGGGAGCACGCACTTTCTTCATGAGGAGGGGGTGCGTAACACGCGTGAGACGGTGAGTGAGAAAGCGTCCCAGGCCGTCCGCTCATTCTTCAACAACCGGCGCCCGTCCGCTGTGAGTTTGTAGTACTTGGCACGCCGGTTGTTTTCGGAGATGCCCCATTCACTTTCTACCGATCCCTGCTCTTCAAGGCGATGCAGCGCTTTGTACAACGCGGCGTCGTCGATGTCGAGCGAGCCGTTGGAGCGTTCGCGCAGCCAGTTCGAGATCGCGTAACCGTGCATGGGTTTCCACGAGAGCGTCTTGAGGACCAGCACGTTGAGGGTGCCGTAGAGAAGGTCGGTGGTGGGCTTGGTCATGGTTCGTTGGACACGCGGATTGCGCGGATGGTTGGCCAGGTCGGGGGAACAGCACCACTGAACAGGTTGGGGGAGGAGAACCGAAGCCAGCTAGCCGAGAGTCCGAAATGCAACCGACACTGCAAAAGGGCCACGGCAGCCTACGGGCCGAAACACGTGCAGCTTAAGGGCCGAAACACGTGCAGGCTAACGGCCGAAACACGTGCAGCCTAACGGCCGAATGGGCCAAGCAGCTTTTTCAAAGGCTGCAGCCTAAAAGTCCAAGAACCAGCTGCAGCCTAAAAGCCGAAGAAACAGCTGCAGCCTAAGAGCCGAAGAACCAGCTGCAGCCTAAAGGCCGAACAACGAACGGCGGCCATCAGACCACCAGAAAAAACAAACGGCCGCCACTGCTTGCAGTGCCGGCCGGTTGCATACGACGGTGCGCGATTACGGCCGCACCCTTTTTCCCTTACCCCAAACGACACGCCGGAAACGCCGGATCGGCTCCCGAAATTGCCGGACGATCCTTCCGCATGGCAATTGCCATCATCACGTCGTGAATGAAGCGCGCCAGGCGCGCGGTGTGATCGTACTGGATGTACTGCGGCTCATCCGTCGGTTGGTGATAGTCCAACGCGTACCCCAGTGAGAAATACGTGACCGGGACTTCATGGAACACATAGTTGACCTGATCGCTGCGGCAGAAGCGATTCATTGGGTTCGCCACGACGTCCCACGATTTGTCGATCACCATGGGTTCCGACCGTGTGGCATTCACGGAATCGATGATATCGCCAAAGTCGCGCGACAACCGCCGAGAGCCGAGTGTTTGCACTGAATTGGGTCCGCCAAACTTCACCTGATCCGCGCGGCCTTTGCCCAACATGTCCATATTGTGCGCGGCGACGATTGACTTGAGTGGAACGGTTGGGTGATCGGTAAACCAGCGTGAACCCAGCAGCCCTGCTTCTTCGCCCTGGTGCGACACAAAGATGATGGAACGCGCCGGCTTCTCCGACACGAACTTCTCGGCGATTTCCAGCAGCACGACCGTGCCTGAACCATCGTCGTCGGCACCGTTCATGATGCTGTCCTTGCGCGGTGGGCGAATGCTTCGCGCGTACTTGATGAGCGAATCGATCTTGGTTTGCTGCGCGGCGTTTGGACGGCACGCCGGATCGTTGCTGCCCTGCGGACGCGTGACCCAATTCAACGCACGCAACGAATCGTGATCAACACTCGCGGCATTCGTACCGACGTGATCGTTGTGCGCGCCCACCAACACGTATTCCGCAGCCATCGCAGGATTCGATCCCGGCAGAATCGCGATGACGTTACGTGCCGGCGTCTTCGACATCTTCCACTCGTACGTCCAACTTCCGGAAATCGGCTGACCAGTTGCACCGGCCGCCAATTGGTCGAGTGGTTTACCAAAGATCTGCTGCGCGACCGGGCGTGAGATGTTCGCGGAGCCAATGGAGCCCGGACCGCTCGCAGCCAGCGTGTTCTGCATGCCCATTCGCCCACCCAGCAGCTGTGTGATCGCTGCGGGGGTGAGGTCGTCCAACCCAATCACGAGCATACCAACGGCCCCAGCCGTCTGCGCACGTGTGTCGGGAGGAGCGCCGCCACCGCGTCCATTTCCGCCTGCGCCGCGCCCACCACCCGCGGCTCCGCCGCGACCACCTCCAGCATTGCCGCCACGTCCGGCAGCGGTCGCATCCCGCACGGCTTGTTCAACAGCAGCAGCGTTAAAGGCTCCAAATTTGTTCGGCACCGAATCGCAGCTTGGAGTGGCACCACCACCCCCGCGACCGTTCCCGCCGCCGGTTGGCAGGGCCGCAAGGAAGACCGCGACCTTTCCCTTAAATACAAGTGGATCAAGCGGTTGCGGCTCTCCAAGGCGTCCCGCGAATACCGTCTGCACCCCGCTGAAGTCGCCTTTGCCATTCACGCCATTATTCGCGGCCGGTGCGATGGGAACGAAGTCCGCGCGCACCTTGAGCGACGTGCTGCCCACCGCCAGTTTGATCGCGGCACTGTCATAACCGATTGGACCGTAGGGAAGATTCTGGAAATACGTGCCATCATCTCCGGCTGGCTTGAGACCGAATCGCTTAAACTCACCGGCGATGTAGGCCGTGCCTTTGTAATTCATTGGTTCGCCGATTTTGCGACCCGCCATGGAATCGTCCGAAAACGCATAGAGACGAGTACGCAGGTCGTTCGCGGTAATCTCCGAGGTCGTCGGGCGCGGCGCCCAGGTACGAGGCCCTTCATCCGGCCACACGACTTTGCCGGCTGTTGGTTTGGCTGAGGCAGCGGCGGGTTTGGTTTGTGCTAGCGCTGGAGTGACTGCGAGAATTCCAAGCGCAACAGTGGCGGCAAGCGCCGATGGGGTGCGTGACACGTGGGCAAGTCTGGGCACGGGGGGCGTATCGGAGGCAGTTGGGGGGCCGGCTGCCACAACCTATAGCCTGATTACGCTAACGAGCCAGCGCGCGTTCACGATCAAGCAACGCGCGCTTACGCTCGACGCCCCAGCGGTAGCCGCCAAGCGCTCCGTCGCCGCGCAGCACCCGATGACAGGGCACCAGCACCGCGACGTTGTTGGCCGCACACGCGCTCGCCGCGGCGCGGACTGCGGACGGTTGATTGATGCCCGCGGCGGCTTCGGAGTAACTCACAACATCGCCGTCCTTGATGCTGAGCAGGAAACGCCAGACGCGCAGTTGAAACGCAGTGCCGCGCAGGTCGAGCGGAATATCGTTTGGACGCACCGCGCCTTCACTCAGGTGTTGGTTGAGGGCGTCGATCCACACATCAAGCTCTGGCGATTGTTCGGCGTTTGAATGCACCAGCAGCGCGCGCGGGTATTCGATGCGGAGCGAATCGAGCAACGTCGCTTGGTGATCGCCCAAGTGTACAAAACACACGCCGCGCAGGGTGGCGGCCATGAGCATGGTGCCCAGTGCCGTCTCGCGAACGGCGTAGTACATGGTTTCGCCTGCACCGCCGGCGCGATACGACGACGGCGTCATTCCCAATCCACCATCGACCTGCTCATACACTCGGCTCGTTGATCCGAAGCCCGCGTCGATGATGGCGGACGACACACGGTCACCCGCACGCAGTGATGACTTGAGCGCTTTGAGCCGCGCATTGGCCTGATATACTTTTGGTGAAACCCCGAGGGCGGCTTTGAAGCTGCGTTGGAGATGGTAGGGACTTGTGTTGGCTTCAAGCGCGAGGCGCGCGAGTGGCAGCGGTTCGTCAACATGTTTGTCGATGAAACGCGCGAGTGCGAGCATGCGGTTGTGCATCGAGTTCGTGGTCATGTCAGGGCGTGGTTGGTGTTGCTCTGACAATGCCTGAGTCAGTATGAGATCGGCGCTCCGAATGTTGCTCAATTGTAGCGTTGGTGCGATGGAATGCGGGATCTCGTCGCGACGTGCGCCTTTTTGGGTACGCTGAGAAGCGCCGAACAATGCTGAGGAACGACCGAGAACGGCGAACTTCAACTGCGCAAGAAACGGAGCGCCGGTCACATTCGACGCGCGCAACATTCACGCTCCTTCTTCTGCGAGCGACCAATGAACTTCCAGGTTGTGGCGTTACCCGAAACAGAATTTCAGACACTGTACGGATTGAGTGACAACGACCTTGCACGGCGTGGCGTGCGCACAACAATTGCGGCGAGCGGTTCGTCGTATCCATGCCGCGTTTCGTTGCGCGATGCTGACGTTGGTGCCCGCATGTTTCTTCTGAACTACGAACATCAACCGGCAAATTCGCCGTATCGGAGTACTCATGCGATTTATGTGCAGGACGGCGCGGAGCGTGCAGAAGTCGGCGTTAATGTTGTCCCGGATGTGTTGCGAACGCGGCTGTTGTCGGTGCGCGCGTTTGACCGGGACGGCATGATTGTCGACGCCGATGTTGTGGAAGGTACGGACGCCGTCCTGGTATTTCGGCGACTGTTGGCGAATGACCGGACGGCGTATCTGCACGTCCACAACGCCAAGCGCGGATGTTATGCCGCCCGTGTGGAGCGCGCGCCGTAGAGCGCGTGACGACGCACGGGTTGTGCGGGATGAGACGCGACGCCACCGATGCAATAGCTTTCGCTCGACTCGCGGATATCTTGCCTCCGTTGTTGTGAGCGCCGAGTGTGCCCTATCCGTTTCGAAACATCGCATCGAAATCTCATGCACGGACCCATAGACGACTTGCTTGACCTGCTCGACCTCGAGCCGCTGGAGGTGAACATCTATCGCGGGCGGAATCGGGACCTGGGCGCTTCGCGCGTGTACGGAGGTCAGGTGTTTGCGCAGGCGCTGGTGGCCGCACGTCGCACGGTCGATACCGAACGCGAAGCACATTCGGCGCACGGCTATTTCATTCTACCGGGCGATCTCAAGGCGCCGATCGTGTATTTCGTCGATCGGTTGCGCGACGGTTCGAGTTTTACCACGCGCCGCGTAACAGCTATTCAGCATGGTCAAGCCATCTTTAACTTGTCGGCATCGTTTCACATTGAAGAGCCGGGCGTTGCACATCAGCCAACCATGCCCGCGGTGCCTGGACCTGAGGGACTGCAAACCGAGCTCGAAGCGATCCGCGAAGTGGCGTCGCGTATTCCCGAGGAGCATCGTGCCGCGATTGTGCAGGAACGACCGATCGATTTTCGCCCGGTGGTGCCGATCGACTTCTTTTCGCCCGAGCCGCGCGAGGCGGTGCGTCACGTGTGGTTCAAAGCGATTGGTCGGTTACCCGACGACATCTTGACGCATCAGGCCGTGTTGTCGTACGCCTCCGACTATGGATTGCTCACGACTGCGTTGCAGCCGCATGGTATCGCGTTTCGTGCGCCGGGATTGCAGCTCGCGTCACTCGACCATTCGGTGTGGATGCATCGCACGTTTCGTGCGGACGAGTGGTTGTTGTATTCTGTGGACAGCCCGATTGCGACTGGTGCACGTGCATTTGTGCGCGGGCAGATTTTTTCGCGGAATGGCGAGCTGGTGGCGTCGGTGTCGCAGGAAGGGCTCGTACGGTTACGGAAGCCGCGATAGCCGGGCCGAATTTGCCTTCGCGTATCGCCCCGCCCCGCATCGATTCGCCGCCCGTTACCCGCGTTCAGCCCCGAACCGCTGGACGTTGGTCCCGGGAGAGCGCAACTTGCATCTGTGATTTCCTTTTCAGGTGAGGCATTCCGGTGAGAGGTACCGGTATTGCGTCGTCGCGTCCGATAGCGTTACCGCCGTTCAATGGAGCGGTGGCGAGCCTCCTCGTGCACGCAGGAATCATTGTGGGCACCCTCTTGTTGTCGGCGCACCTCGATTCCCTGCCGCCCGACGATGACACCTCGACCGTTGTGAAGTTTCTGTTCCCCACCCTCAAACCCGTCCCACGACCGGCCATGGAGCGGGTCACTTTTGTGGGCATGAGTACGTCCCAACCAACGGCTCAACCGGTACAGCAGGGGGCGAGCGCCCCAAAGCCACCGACCGAAATTCCGCCGCCGCCCCGTCAAGTGGCGGTTGCGGAAGTCCATGCACCCGAACCCCCAAAAACGTTTTCGGAGATTGAGGTAGATTCGGCCGCCATTCGTGATCCCGATAGTGCCGGACCTACGTATCCGCCGAAATTGCTCGCGCTCAAGTTGGAGGGCTCAACACTGGCGCAGTTTGTGGTAGACTCGACCGGCAAGGTGGATGTGTCGTCGCTGGTCATCCTCGATTCGACACATCCGGATTTCACGCAGGCGGTGCGCGACGTGTTACCGCGCATGAAGTATCAGCCGGCGCGCGTGGGCAAACGTCCCGTCGCGCAGTTGGTCGAGCAGCGGTTCGGCTTCCGCATTGCGCCGCCCTGAGTCGAAATAACACCACGCAACAGCCGTGCACCGAGTTGCATTGAGCAGAGCCGCGAGTGATCATCTCTGCACCGCACCGTTCTGCAACTCTGGTCGTATTGCATGCAAGATCTGACACACGGCTCCATCAGCAAACATATCATCCGTCTGGCCGCACCCATGGCCGCGGGCATGATCTTTCAGACACTGTATGTGCTGATCGATTTGTACTTCGTATCGCGACTGGGTGATGCAGCCATTGCCGGAGTTGGCGCAGCAGCGAATGTGCAGTTCATCGTGCTGGCACTCACGCAGATTTTGACCGTGGGTACGATGGTGCTCATTTCGCACGCGGTGGGTCGCAAGGACCAGGCGGATGCGAATGTCGTGTTCAATCAGGGGGTGTTGCTGTCCGCATCCTGCGCGGCGATTACGCTGATCGGCGGATACGCCTTCACGTCAGCGTACATGAGCGTTGTTGGCGCCGACGCCGAAACGGCGGCGGCCGGTACCACCTATTTACGGTATTATCTGCCGGGATTGGCGTTGCAGTTTGCACTTGTGACCATGGGCGCGGCGCTTCGCGGCACGGGTATTACGAAACCCACGATGGTTGTGCAGGTGTTAACCGTTGTGTTGAACGCGCTGCTCGCTCCGTTGCTGATTGCCGGGTGGGGTACTGGGAAACCACTGGGTGTTGCGGGCGCCGGACTTGCAAGCACGATATCAATTGCGGCCGGCGTGGTCATGTTGCTGTTCTACTTCGTGCGCAATGAAAAGTACGTCGCGTTTGACGCGGCACATTTTCATGCACGCTTCGATCAGTGGAAACGCATTCTGAAAATCGGACTGCCGGCGGGCGGTGAGTTTGCACTGATGTCGATTTTCATCGGCATGAATTATGTCATCATTTCCAAGTTTGGTGCGCACGCGCAGGCGGGATACAGCATTGGGTCGCGCGTCATGCAGGCCATTTTTCTGCCCGCGATGGCAATTGCGTTTGCGGCGGCTCCTGTGGCCGGACAAAATGTGGGCGCTGGCAAACCCGAACGCGCGCGTGAAACGTTTGTCAAAGCCGGAATGATTGGCAGCGCGTTGATGCTCTCGTTGACGATCCTCTGCCAGTTTCGGGCCGAGTGGTTTCTCTTGCCGTTTACGACCAAGGATGCCACGGTGATGGCCCCGGAAGTGATGCAGGTGGGTGGCGAGTTTCTGCGGATCATTTCCCTCAATTTTGTGGCGTCGGGGATCATCTTCACCTGTTCGGGCATGTTCCAGGCGCTTGGCAATACGCTGCCCTCGTTGCTCAGCAGCGCCTCCCGGCTTGCGACGTACATGGCACCGGCCCTGTGGCTGTCGAGCCGACCCGGTTTTGAGCTCCGCCACCTGTGGTACCTGTCCGTGACTACTGTTTTTGTCCAGATGCTGACGAGTTGGTGGCTGCTGCGGCGCGAGTTTGCCCGAAAACAAAAGGCCGCTCGCTCGGGAACTGCCGCCGTTCCTGCCTGAGACGTGCTCAAGGCCGATGACGGCAACGCCCAAGATTGTCGTGGATTGCGCTGAGCGGTGTATTGAACGTTAAGATTCCTTAGCGCGATCAATTTTCCACCCTGCCACGTGAGAATCGTCCTCTGACATTGACCGGAACCAAGGGAGCGATGACCGATCCCGCCTGCCTGCTCGTCGTTGAGGATGATGCGGCGCTATCAGCGGTGATCGTCGAGACCCTCTCCACGATTTGTCCGCGCGTGTTGTCGGCCTCAACCCTGGCTGCGGCGATCGCAGAATGTTCGAAAGAGACGCCCGAGCTGATCGTGCTCGACCTGGGCCTCCCTGACGGAGATGGATCCCAGCTGTTGTTTCACCTGCGCGAGTTGACCAGCGTTCCGATTATTGTCTTATCCGGACGCGAGTCGGACGACGAAAAGGTAATGTTGCTGGACGCCGGTGCGGATGACTTCATCAGCAAACCGTGCAGTCCGGCCGAGCTGTTGGCACGCGTACGCGGGCAGCTGCGGCGCTCGGCGATGTCGTCGGCGGCGCGTTCGTGGTCGCGCTTCACCACCGACGGCATCGAAATCGATCTCGTCGCGCAGCGCGTTACCCGGAACGGCGAAATACAGCGACTCACGCCGACCGAATGGGCCTTGCTGCGTGCGCTCATTTTGCACGCGGGCAAACCGCTGTCCACCAAACAGCTATGGGACATGGTGTGGGCGCGTGAGTTTGGAGATCCGACGGTGCACATCCGCGTGCACATCACGCATCTCCGACGCAAAGTCGAGCCGAATCCATCTATGCCGCGCTTGATCGTGACAGAACCCGGATTGGGATATCGGTTCGTAGCGCCGTGACCAGCGCCGCGCCGCGCCTCGACCGCACGACGGTGCTGGTGTGGGCGCGCTGGTGTGCGGCATACGCCGTGATCACGTATTTCTTCTATCGGATTGTTGGCGCGCCCGAGCTGCGCATTTCGCACGGGCTCCTGGTGTATCTGCTGCTGATTATCGGTGTGAGCCGTGACGCCCGGCGCTGGTTGTCAACGGTGTTGGTCGCGGCAAGTTTTCTCGCGGTTGACTGGTTATTCATTCCGCCTGTTCAGGCGTTCGGGCGCGCCGCTGATTTCGATTTGTTCATTCTGGTCGGGTTCATCCTGACGGCCGTCATCATTACGCAACTGGTGGCCAGTCAGCAGCGGGCCATTCACCTCGCCACGCAGCGTGCGAAAGAAATTGAGCAGCTGGGTATTCAACGGCTCGCGCTCGAACGCGACGCGATCCGCACGCACGAATCGCGCGAGACCGGCGAAATGAAAAACGCGCTGATTGCATCCATCGCGCATGATTTGCGATCGCCCATTACCACCATGAAGATGTTGGCGGATCCGGGGTATGGCATTGATCCGCACCTCGCGCTGCATCGCATTGCCGACGAAGCGGATCGCATGAATCGGTATTTGACCACGATGCGTCACTTCGGCGACGTCAGCGGTACGATGATGAACGTCGAGTCGCATGTGGTGGATGATCTGATTGGGACTGCGATTGCCTCATACGCTGCGGCATTGCGCGGTCGTGAGGTGAAAGTGCATCCCGGGAACGCGGGCGAAGTGTTGTTGGTGCGTTGCGATCTCACGTTGTCGTTGCAGGTGTTGGGCAATTTGCTGCAGAATGCCGCGCGTCACGCACCACCGCCATCACCCATTGAGTTGTGGGCCGAGCGTGAGGGTGCGCAAACGCGGATTGTTGTGGCGGATCGCGGGCCCGGTGTGAACGAAGACGAAGTGGAATTGATCTTCAAGGCACGCCAACGCGGAACACTTGGGGGCATGCACGGTGGCGAGGGTATGGGGCTCGCAATTGCGCGCACGTTTGCGCGTGCGCAACTCGGAGATGTGACCTATCACGCTCGTGAGGGAGGGGGAGCGGAGTTCTGGTTTGCGTTGCCGTCGAGTGCCGCCGAATAAACGGACGCATGACGGGTGGTTGCCGCCACTCGATTCACGCAGTCAAATTACGGATCACGGTTCGTCGGCAGCGAATGTTGCGATTCTTGATCTCGCGACGGCGAAAATCACGGGCGCACTGCCCTGGGAGCGGTCTCGGATAGGGTAGGATATTCGCCGTTGTCAGGAAGTAAGACGGCGAGACGCTGCTTCGCAGGCAAAAAAGGAAGTCGTACGCTATTCGCGTACGGCTTCCCTTTTTTTCACCGACTTCAGAAATGGAATACGAACATGAGTTGAATCCATTTCTCGCTCTTCCAGAATGCAAACGTGACTGGAATCCCGTTCTCGCGCGCTTAGAAGCGTGATTTAGAAACGAATGCCAAACGTGATCGGAATCCAGTTCGCGCTGTGACGATCGTCGTTGGCGTCCTTGGTAAACGCATTCACGAACTTCGCTTCGATGAACGTTGTGAATCCCGACAACTGAAATTCAAGTCCGCCGCCCGCCTGAACGCCGAGGTTGTTCGACCGATCACTCTCCGTGCTACCGGTAACACCACCAATCGTTACCGATGAAGATCCTTTCGAGCTCAATAGCCCGACACCGCCGATCACATACGGCTTGATGGCCATTGCGGACGATGAACGGAGAATCACGTTACCCATGACGCCGATGGTGCTAGTATTTCCGTCAACGACGGACGAACCGATGCCATTGTACTTCCAGCGATCGAAGGTCACGTCACCGCGGAAGGCGAGGGCCGGCATTGACGTTGGCGCAAGCAAGAGATGCGCGCCGACCGTGAAGCCCACGTCGTTGCCATCACCGAAGTCGCCGACGGGAACGGACGCGCCAGCCATAACACCAAATGAAACCGGACGCGCCGGCGTGGAAGTCTGAGCCTGCGCAACCGCGGGCAGTGTCGCGCACGCGACGATGCCAACCATCCGAGAAATGCGATTCATATAACCTCTGGTTTGCGTGATGTAACGCCACCACTGATGTTGCACCATACATGAAAGCATGTATGCGCAACACGCGTTGCAGCACGCCTTGCGGCGCAACGCTCGCGGTGCGTTCGTGTGCCCCTCCTACCGGCCTGATATGAGTGAGTTCCGGGAATTGTTTGGAAATCACACGATTTGTGTGCAATAGAAGTTGCTGGGACGAGAATGGTTTGCATTCGCGTGCATCGCGAAGCGACTGCGGATGGAGGTTGCAGTGATCGTTAATTCTGCGTTTAGAAATCAGAATTCAGAGTCCGACACGAAAGAAAAACGGCGGGTGCAGTTATGCACCCGCCGTTTTTCACATTAGCACTTCGCGGTTGAGATCAACGACCACCCGCTTTGCGGCCCATATCAACAACCTTGAAACCAGCGTCGCCCCAGTTGATAATGTGCACGTTGAATCCTTCCTTGATGCGCTGCTCGACGTTCGCTTCGCTTGACGGATAACCGCACGGCAATTTGTTCTTCTTGCACGCGGCAAGGATTTGCTGAATGGCACCTTCCCAGGCAACCGGATCGCGCACTTTGCGACCGTTCGCATCCAGGCTGTCCTTCCCGTCGGCGCTTACTTTTACCATGACGCCGCCAAGTGTTCCCGCACCCGGAACGAGAATGCTGATACCTGGAACGGCCGCGATTTCGTCAAGGTGCGCGAGGCCGACCTTGCTCTCGACAATCACCATGTTGACCAGCTCACCCTTTGGATTCAGCGGCCACACATCGGCCTTCTCCTTGTACTCCTTTTCGCTCATGCCCCAAGCGGCCGGTGCATCTCCAACATCGTCCGGACGCGTACCCCCTTTGGACTTGAAACGCATCGCCGCGAGACCCTGTTTTACTTCGGCAGCGCTTTCAACACCAACCATCACGATGCCCATCACGCCCGTGTTCAGCTGCCTGGAAATGCGCGTATTGGCAAGGGTCGGATCGACGGCGATTTCCGGCGTCTTCACGAACAGCGGATGTGCGCGTTTCGTCTTCGTGGCGGGTTCGGCCATGGCCATGCCTTTGGCGAAATCGGCAAACGTGGTGTACGCCTGATCGAACGTGCCCGGCCCTTCCATGTCGCCGCTGAAAATGAAATCGGACGTCGTGTTCGTAACTGCCACCTTCGCCAGATCGGCCGGTGTTTTCCTGGGCGTGGTATCCACGGGCGGCGGCGTTACTGGCGCGCCAGCAGCACCGGGCGGGCCGCCACGGCCGCCGCCTCGACCACCACGCGGATTCGAGGGCGCATAGAGGCCAAACACCTGCTTCTTGGCCGCGAGCAGGTCGATGACAGGATTCAAATGCTGCGCCTCTGCTGCAGACGGAACAACGTTCAGCACCAAAACGGCCGCAGCCGTCAGGAGAACTGGGACTTTCAAGCGGCCATCCTTGTTAAGTGAGTTGGGGCGGGCAGGAACTTCACAAACCGCAAAAATTGCGAGTGACTCGGCAAGCGTTGGATCCTTGCTTGCTTACTAACACTGTCTTTCCGCAATTCTGGAGGAAATTGCGAATGCAATGCGCAAAAAGCACTCTGGAAAAATCAGCGTGTTGAATCAACGTATGGGGCCTATCTGCCGTTGATTTGCCGCGCCAAGGCCGCTGCGGCTGCGGGTAGTGCGGTTGGTGATGAAACCGTGATTCAGCCAACCAGATACGATGCAGGACTTCGAACGTTTTGTGATCTCCCGCCCCCAGTAGCCGAGAGGCGCAGGCATGAAGTCTGTATTCACCGCCGCATCAGGAGTTTTTGTCCTGGCGCTTGCGGTCCTGGCCATCAACAACCGTCTGGAAGCCCGGGTTCCCCAGCCGACACTTGTGCCGGCCCGTTTTGAAGCATCCGTCGCTCCAGTTACGAAGCCGGCGCCTCGAAAATACGGAGTGCATGACATCATCAACAAACGACTCCCCGGTTAGGGCGTCGCCAGCGTTTCGGCCGGCGATGCTGAAATGCTCACCACAGTCGTCAAGAAAAACTGTGCGGGCTGCCACAGCGATACCCGCAAGGGAACGGCTGGCAATCTGACGCTGCAGAACTTCAGCGTACTGAACGCGCTTGGTACGCGCGGCAGTCGGGGTTTGCCGCAGGTGCCAGCCAATGGTCCCGGTGTGTCTCCGATTCACGCGGCATCGGGTGTTGGATACGGCGAAGGATTTGCCGCGAATGCACATCGTCACGCACCCGATGCGTGGATGGCGTCGGTGAAATATCTCGTCGAAGATTTGAAGCTCGACGTGAACGCGCGTGATTACAAAGGCTCTTTCTTCGCTTACGAACCCGCGACCATCACATCGAACTATCACCGCACCCTCACGTCGATCAATGACCGTCGTCGTCGTGGCTGGCTTCGTATTCGCGCTGCGTATTGGTCTGTTCGTAGTTCTGCCTGGAATCGCGCCGCTTTGCCGCCTTGAGTGCGTTGTTGTGGGTGCCCTCGGTGTGCGCGTAGGGCATAGAGAGCAGGCGTTCCAACTCAATCGAGCTGCACTTGGGGCAGGCAGGAATGCTGCTGCCGCGCACGAGTGCCTCGAACTGGTTGTCGCAGCTTTTGCAGACGAAATCGAAGAGTGGCATGGTCGGTTTTGGTGTGATGCTTCCGAATGATACCACGGAAGTGCGGCGGCAGAAACTGATATCGGGCAATCAGCCCGACCCGCAGTTGATAACCCCACTGCGAGATGCGCGTTGCCGCACACGGGCCGGTAGGGGCACTGGGCCGAACATGTTGCCGCACTTGAAGCGCACGTTGCCGCACTTGAAACGCTCGTTGCCGCACACGGGCCGGCAGGAGTAAGATCGAGCGTGGCAACTTGACGCACCTCCCATAACGAAATCATTCAATTGGGTCTCACCAGATTTTCGTGATGAATCAACGAAGCCGCGGCTGAATCAAGCAAATGCATGAATGAACCCGATGCTGAATCAAGCAGTCGACCGGAAGCGTACTGAGCGTACTCGATTCGTCGACTCCTTTCAGTGAGGCAGCATGCAGGCAGGCACCGGTCAGCACCTCCGCGCGCGAGTGATCGATTCCACGTTAGCGGACATTCGATTCGCCGTGCGGCATGCCGTGCGCAAGCCACTGACCGCACTCACCATCATTGCGGTGTTGGCGATCGGCATCGGTGTGCATTCCGCTGTTTTCTCGCTGGTACAAGCGGTGACAACGCGTCCGGCGCCCGGAGTTCCCGACAATGACGCACTCGTTCGGCTGCGCGGAAAAGAACAGTTGGATCCCGGTGGCGATTGGTATCCGCGCGGGATTTCATACAGCGAATTTCTGGCGTTGTCCGAACATCGCGAACTGTTTGCAGCAACTGCGGCATTCACAATGCAGGATGTTGCATTTGATCTGGCCAACGGCGCCGATGCAGGGACTGCCAGTGCACAATTTGTAACGGGGAATTTCTTCACGACGTTGGGACTGCAACCGGCGCTCGGCGCCGGTTTGCCACCGACGGAACGTGCTGATCAAGTTGAGCCCGAGTTGCAGGCCGTGATCAGTCATACGTTGTGGCAAGCGGCCTTCGGTTCGTCGCCAACCGTGATTGGTCAAACGGTGCGATTGAACAACGTGCCCGTGCGCGTTGTTGGCGTCGCACCGGCGCGGTTTAACGGTGCCGTACCAACAACCGGAACACGCACGCTCTGGCTCCCGTTATCTGCGCGCGCACAAGTGTTGCACACGTCAACACAATCGCTGACCGCGCACGACACAACCCTGTTGCAGGCGTTCGCTCGCCTGAACAAAGGTGTATCGATCGCACAAGCCAACACCAGCGTTGGTGTCGTTGCGAGTCGCGCGGTATCAGAGCTCAAGCCGCGCACTGGTGGTGGTATTCGCACTTCTGATGTCGTTCCGCTGCGCGGCGATTCAAACTTGCCAGTGAGCGAAAATGCGGTGATGCTCGCGACGGTGTATGGCTCCGTAGCGTTTCTCATTCTGCTGATCACGTGCACCAATGTGAGTGCGTTGGTAGTGGGCTCGGCAACCACGCGCCGTCAGGAAATCGCCATTCGTCTTTCGCTGGGTGCATCACGCCAGCGCGTCATTCGGCAGCTGCTCACCGAAAGCGTGTTGTTGTCGACGGTGGCTGGTGCGGTTGGTCTGCTGCTGTACTGGTGGATTGTTCAGCTGTTTGCATCGCAGCTGCCGGATATGAATCTCACACCCAATTTGGCCACGGCCGCGTTCACACTCTGTTTTGCGCTGGGCACCGGTGTGTTGTTTGGATTGTCTCCTGCACTGCACGCAACGCGCAGCGGACTTTCGGAAACGCTCAAGGACTCCACAGCCGGTGCGGTAAGCAAATCGCGTCTGCAACGTGGATTTGTTGTTGCACAAATTGTGTTCACGCAGCCGTTGCTCGCCGGCTTGGCGATGTTACTCGCGCTTGTGATGCAGGACGGTGTGAAGCGTGTTGGCAGTGACGTGGCCGATCATGTGTTGTTACTGCAATTCAATCTGTACAATTCTGCGTCGCCAAAGCTGTCATATGAAAAGGAAAGCGCAGCGCTCGAGTCGGCACTGCAACGTGTTGCCACAGAGCATCGGTTTCGTGCCGTCGCCGAACCCTCCGGAATATTGAATACGAACTTCACCGTCAAACCGGTAGATAGAGGAACACTACCGGCCGCCGGAAAATCCATCAGCGTACATGTCGAAGCTACAAGTCCGGGATACTTTGGATTGCTGGACATTCCAATACTGAGCGGACGCGATCTCTCGCTGGAGGACAGTCTGGCGCGTGATATGCCGGTCGTGATTGACAGCGATCTCGCAACGCAACTTTGGGGCAACGCGCCAAATGCGGTTGGCCGGCACTTCATCCAGAAAGCACAAAGCGGAAATGGAGCCGAGCGCGAAGTCGTTGTGGTTGGCGTGTACGATGCGCGCTTTCCAACCACACGCGGTGTCGGAGTGCGCGTCTACGCGCCACAAAATCATCGTTTCACATTCTCATATCTCGTTCGCACCGAAGGTTTGTCAAAACCACAGCTGGCCAACATCCGTGGTCAGGTGCGCGCCGAAATTCCGAACATCACCATTTCGCGCCTCGAAACATTGGCCGACGTGAACCGTGCGAACGATCGCGAGGCGCTCCGTATCAGTGGCGCGGCGGCGGCGGGTGGCGCGTTGGCATTGTTGTTGGCGTCCATCGGATTGTACGGCGTCGTTGCGTTGGCGTTGGGACAGCGACGTCGCGAAATCGGCGTCCGTCTGGCGCTCGGAGCTCGGCCACAACAGGTGGTGAGCATGTTGTTCTCGAGCGGCGTTCGGTTGAGTGTGATCGGCTTAGTGATCGGGTTGCCGGTCAGCATGGTGGTGCTCAAGATCCTCGCGCAGCAGGCGCAGTTGCCCAACATCAGTCTTGCAGCCGTTGGAGCCGCGATTGGCGCGGTCGTCGTGACCGTTGCATCGATTGCGACGTGGTTGCCGGCGCGTCATGCGGCGCGGGTGGATCCGGTGCAGTCATTGCGCGCGGACTGAGTATGAGAATTCGGATTACTGGATGGGCCGATCGGAGTCAGCGTCGCGTCCTCAGTCGACCACGACTATTCTGAAGTTGTCATTCTGACCGAATTCAATTTGTAGCTCCACTCGTTGCGGAAGCGCGATGGATGGACGTCACAGACAATGGCCGTATCGTTCGCCAACCCGTTTCCCGCCGCACCCATATCGCGCGACGCAGCGCATCTGCACTATATGGGTGATGTCCACGTGTCCCGCCTCGAAATCAAGGAGCACAATGCGCATTCGCTCTCTCGTCCCCGCGATCGCGATCAGTTGCGTCGCGATTCCGCTTTCTGTTTCTGCACAGAGTATTGGCACGCTGATTGGCGCCAACATTTCCACGATTTCCGAAGCCGGCAACGGTGTGGATGATCTGTTTGGGAGCGCGCTGAACAAGAAGAAAAAACTCGGACTGAAAGCGGGATTCTATCTTAAAATTCCGATAGCCGGCGGCGTTTCATTGGAACCGGAACTGCTCTACGCACAAAATGGCGTGACGTACCAAACGACCGGCGCGGTAGAAAAAGAAAGTTTTGATGTGGACTTCGGTTACGTCGAAGTGCCCGTGTTGCTTCGCATCGACATTGCACACAAGTCGCACATCCATCCAATCCTTCTGGCGGGCGGCAGCGGGGCGCGTCGTGTTCAGTGCTCATTTGACGCGGCCAGTGGCGCGTCAACTGTCAAGCAGGATTGCAACAAGGATGGCGATGCGAATGACCCGGTCAAGAAAAACGACTACAGCGTTATTGGCGGCGCGGGACTAGCCGGACAGCTCGCCGGATTCTCGGCCTCACTGCAACTGCGAGTTTCGCAGGGTCTTACCAGCATCGCCAAGGACGACAGCGAAGCGTCCAAACCGAAGAATCGTGCGCTGTCGGTGTTGTTGGGTTTTACGTTCTGAGCACTGCACAACAAAAAAGCGGGCTCCGTTTGGAGCCCGCTTTTTTTTGTGCGCACTGTTTTGATGCTGGGGTCAGAGGCGTCATTTTGACCGCAATATTTTGGTACTGGGGTCAGAGGAGTCAAGTTGACCGCAATATTTTGATGTTGGCCTCTGACCCCAGTACGAAAAACGCGCATCAGTACCAAAACAAACACCGCGTATTGCGCACTTTTTTGGTAATGGGGTCAGAGGAGTCAAGTTGACCGCAATATTTTGATGTTGGCCTCTGACCCCAGTACGAAAAACGCGCATCAGTACCAAAACAAACGCCGCGTATTGCGCAGGCTTTTGGTACTGGGGTCAGAGGAGTCAATTCGACCGCATTATTTGGGTACTGGGGTTAGCGCCAAGTGTTAAAAGACTCCACGCGAATCCACGTACCGTGTACTGCATCACTCCGCGCGCAACGCATCCAACGGCGCAACACGCGACGCACGCATAGCGGGCACAAATCCCGCCAACGCCGCCGCCACACCGAGCACGACCACCGCGAGCGCGAGCGACGGAATATCAATCGTTCCGATGCCAAAGAACTGCTCGTGCAGCAATCGGCTCATACCGTACGCCAGCGGCAGGCCGATGACGAGACCGAACACCGTGAGACCGAGCGCCTCGCGCAGCACCATGCGCACAATGCTGCGGGGAACGGCGCCTAACGCGAGGCGCAAACCAAACTCGCTGGTGCGACGGAGCGTTGCGTACGCCATCACGCCATAGAGGCCGAGTGCGGAGAGAACAAGCGTGAGTATCCCGAACAACGTGACAACTTGTGCGACCAATCGATCCTGTCGGACCGAATCGGAAATGAGCGAACTAAGTGCATTGATATTGCGAAGCGGTAATAGAGGATCCACGCCGAGTACGGCGGTGCGAACGCCTGCAATTGACTGCGTCGGATCGCCGCTGGTGCGTACAATCAGATAAAAATTTGGTGGCGGATCACTGTACTGCTGCATCGGAATGTAAAAGCGCCGTTCGGGCGTTGTACGAAGCGAGCGACCGTTGACGTCGGCCACAACACCGATGATTTCGCGCGACGAATCGCCATACGTGATGCGCTGTCCGACGGCGCCGCCCTTTGGAAAGTAGAACCGGGCGAATGACGCATTCACGATCACGGCCTTTGGTGCTGCGCCGTTGTCACGTTCATTGAAGGCGCGGCCCTCGAGAATCTTTGCGCCGACTGCGCGAAAGTACGAATCACCGACGTCGTCGTATGCCGCGCCGCTATCAGCGCTGTTCTGCGCAACAAACCCCTGCACGGTTAGCGATGTGTGCGACTCGGTGCCGCTGAAAATTCCATTCTCTGAATAGCTGGCTTCAACCACGCCGGGCACGAGCCGCGTGCGACGTACCAATTCATCCATGAATACATGCAGTCGAGCGTCTTTGTAGCCCAGCTGTTGCGCGTCGATGTCGGCGATGAGCAAGTGGTTGCGGTCAGAACCCACGTCGGCCGAATCCAGACGCTGCATGCTGCGTAACAACATGCCGGTGCCAACGAGCAGCAGCACCGACATCGAAACCTGCGCCACCACCAGCAATCGTCCGGCGCTGAACGCGCCACCGGCACCGGTTACGTTCCGCCCCGACGACCGCAGGGCGGTGGCCAGCTCAACACGTGTTGATCGAAGCGCTGGCATCAATCCGAAAAGTGCCGCAGTCAGAATTGAGACCAGTGCACTGAAACCCAGCACGCGCGCATCGAGACTTGTATTGAGTTCTATGCCATTGCCGCTGCCATTGGCCAGTCGCAGGAGTCCTTTGCTGGCCCACGTTGCCACCAGCAGGCCAAGCGCTCCGCCCGAGACCGCGATAATGAGGCTCTCGGTGAGCAGTTGCTGCACGAGGCGAATGCGGCTCGCACCAAGTGCCATGCGGACACTCATTTCGCGCGCACGCGCGGTGGCTCGCGCCAGAAGCAGGTTTGCGACGTTGGCACACACGACGAGCAACACGAGCGCAACGGCGGCCATCAACGTGTACAGCGATTTCGAATACGTGCTGCGATAGACGGAGAAACCCTGCGCGCCCGGTTCCACCTGGACCGGTTTCTCCCGAAAGTCCTGTTCGATCTCGGCAACGTCCACGGCTTTGGCGTGATCGATGATTGAGCGTTTCACGATGGTTCTGACTTCGGCGCGCACTTTTTCAATCGGAACTCCCGGCGCCCGCCGGCCCATGACTTGTAACCAACTCGTTTTTCGTTCCTTGAGCCACTCGGTGTTCTTGTTGACGAATGGCTGCATGGTCAGCGGAATCCAGATGTCGGTCACGCGATCCACGAGATCGGCGTCAAACTCCCGCGGACCAACCCCAATAATTGTGAATGGCGATCCGTTGATCGTAATTGATCGACCGACCGCCGATTGTTTGCCTGCAAATCGCGATTGCCAGTATTTGTAGCCGATAACAACAACCGGTGCGTCGCCCGACACAACATCTTCGCTCGTCAGGAACAGGCGACCAGTCGCTGGCTGTTTTTGCAGTACAGAGAAGAAGTTGCCCGAGACAAATCGCGCCGACGGATGTTCTGCTGCTGCTGCCTTCCCGCTGTCACTCTTGATCAACACTTCAAGCCGCCCCGTTCGCCCCGACGCGTAGACGCCAGACATCATCTTTGTCGCCGCGCGCAATTCGGAATAAAGCGGATACGAAAACAGATTCTGCTGCTCCGAGCCTTGCGACACCGAACCCACCCGATTCGGATCACCGATGGTGACGAGTTGTTCGGGATGCGCGACCGGCAGTGCGCGTAACAACATCACATCGATCAAACTGAACATCGCGGTATTCGCACCAATGCCGAGCGCCAGAATAAGAATCGTCACTGCGGCAAACCCCTTGTTGTTGCCGAGCGAGCGAATGGCGTACGTGATGTCCTGTTTGAAATCCTGCCAACGATTGACGCGATTCATGGCGCGATGATGCTCCCGGTTGATGGCAATACATTCAGTACGCACGGTGGTGAAATCACCGAACTGTTTGAGGGCTTCTTCGCGCGCCGCGTCGGGTGACAAGCCAAAGCGCTTGAGCTTGTCGGCGCGCATGGCGAGATGGAATTCCATCTCCTCGTCTACATCGCGCTGCACGCGCTGTGCGCCGGTTTCGAGTCGAAACATTCGCGGGCGACGGTCGGACGCGGCGATATGTGCCGTACCGTTTTTCACGT
>JBDUBA010000007.1:0-21431 GCA_040004335.1 Gemmatimonas sp. | reverse complement strand
AGGGACGGGATAAACTTCATAGCAGAGCTCCTCACTCGGCGGAATAGTTGTTGGCGACGGCGGTGCGCAGACGCGGCATCACGTCACGTTGTTCCATGGCCTGATGAATCATTTCGACATCACCGGCATTGCCCTTGTTGGACAGCTGCACGATTTGAGCAAGCACCAACTCGAGATCTTCCAGTAGCCCGCGAACGTTTTGATTGGTCGCGTTGGGTGAATCGAGCAGGAATCGCGTGGTATTCAGCAGGTCGGCAGCGCCACTCACCAGTTGTTTGTCCTGGGCAACGTTGCGTGTGTCAGACTGCAGGGAGGCGAGCAGTGCAATCGTCTCTCCCATGTATTTGTTGGCTTCAGGCGAATTCATCGCCGGTTGCAGCACCGACGAACCCGCGATGGCCTGGGCTGCAACCACCGTGGGCTGTGCGGTCGTCGTCGCAGTTACAGGAGACAACGAAACGCGACCCAGGCCCAGGCCAATCACGAGTGCGGCGGCTACGCGCATCCACCCACTGTTGTACCACGGCGCAGGCAATGGCGTGACCGCAAGCATGGGCGTGGATTTGTTGAAGTGCTGCTTCTCGATTTCCGCCCACATGCCCTCGACATCGGGAGCCGGTGGTTCGTTGTAGTTGCGTGCCTCGGCGCGCAGCCAGTTGTCGAACTCTTCGTCTTGCATCTCTTACTCCTTCCTGAACGGCGCGAGCATCTTGCGAAGCTGGCCCCGTGCGATGAACAACCGTCCTTTGGAGGTACCGACAGCTACTCCGGTGGCAGCTGCGATTTCCGTGTGTGTGTAGCCTTCTATGTCGTGCATGACAAACGTGGTTCGGTAGATCTCGGGCAGCGCACTGATTGCGGCGTGCAACCCTTCTTTCAGATCGGGGTCTGCGTCACCCACCGCTTCGTCGGCAATGGGGTCAGTAGAATCGAAATCGATTTCCCGATCGTGTTTCTTGTCGCGCCGCCGAGCGTTGGCCACCACCGACAGCGTGACACGGTGAACCCAGGTTGACAGTGCTGCATCGCCACGGAAGCGCGACAATTGGCTGAACACCCGGATGAACGATTCCTGCACCAGCTCCCGTGCATGTTCCTCGTCGCCACAAAGGCGAAAGGTCAACCTGAAGACACGATGCACATGCGCGTCATACAACTCGCGCGATGCGATTCGGTCTCCTTCCAGCACCCTCGCGACCATAGCCTTTTCAGCTTGTCGCGGGCCTGGGTCGAGGACGAGTACGATGGATTCTGGTAGTGTCACTTGGCGCCGAACATATAGACACACCCTTGCCGGAAAGCGTTCGGTGGCATTCCGGGGCCGGGCCCCGGCATTGTCACGGCTATGGATCCCTCTCGCTACGGCGGTCGATGCGGTGCCGTTTCATGTCCTTCTGGCCGAGCCGGGTCGCCATGAACGACTATACTGCTGGCGAGCCCCCGAGTCCGTTTCACGATCGAACTGCCGAAAGTAGCTCGATCTGCTAAAAATCCCGACTTCCCGACAGGTTCACGCCGTCTCACGCCGGTTGCGTTTTTTCGCCAGCGACCCCTCAACTGCTGCTGCGATGACCATTCCCCAAGCATGACAGACGAAGCACCGGGCGCCCAGCTCGTTCCGCATCCTCCAACAGCTGGCCCGCCCATAGTGTTTGGCGTTCGGGAACAGTTTCTCATCGGGAGCGCCGACAACGCACAGCTGTCTGTCACCGAGGCGGGCGTGCTGCCTCGGCACTGCCTATTGGCATTCACCCAGCACGGCTGGTTACTGGTTCCTGGCGACGGCACTGTTTCTGTGAACGGTGAAGTGGCCACAGGCGCGCGGCGTTTGTTCGACCGTGACATCATTGCGATTTCCGCGACGCTCCAATGGGAGTTTGTGAGCGGCGAAACTCGCACTCGGTTGATGCCGCGCGTGCGTGCCAGCGCATTCGCGCTGCCGGTACGCAGCAAACGCCGCGCCTTTGCCACCGCTGGTCGCCGCTACCCGTGGCGCGCCATGGCCCTCGTGACGACCCTCATCCTCTTTGCTCTCGTCGCAACACGAGTCGTCCAACAGGATAGGCGGGACGCCGCGATGGTGTCCGCCGTGTTGTCCACGCCACAGGCAGCTGAATTCGATTCGTTGCTCAGTGACGCGTATGACCACATCGAGCGTGGCAACTCGTTGCTGGAGCTGGGCCTCGCGAGCGAGGCCGCGGCGGAGTTTGCGCGCGGCGTAAACACGCTGGCCGTAAGCGCATTGCGCGATCATCCACTCGTCAAGCCGCGCATTGCAGCACTCGAATACGTCGTGGCATCCATTTATCGCGATCGGAAGTTGAGCGTACCGGCCGCGTTTGCCAGCAGTTCATCGTCGCTGACGTCAGAGACAATGCGCGTGCCCACGCTGAGTGTCGACCAGTTCGCGCATACGTTCGATCTCGTGGCCGGTGGATTTCGGTTGCGGTTTCGAAAGCCCATCGTGGTGGTTGGCCGCGACCATGCTGAACATTTGTCGTTGTACGGTCCGGGCGGTGCACTGGATTTGCGTAGCAGCACCATGTCGGCCGAACAGGTCGCGTACGTTGTTGCACAATGCCATTCGTACGGTATCCGCGTGAAAGATTTTTCGCAGGACTCAATTCTGCAACGGCAAGTGAGAGCTGCGATCAGTGCCGGGCGCGCGGATCGCGCCGGCACTGGACTGCATCTGCACATCGACCGGTTTGCCGACCGCCACGATCAGTGGACCATTCGGCCGCCAGCTTAAGGGCAACTGCCATTGCCACTAAAGGTCTCAGCTGCCAGCTCACCAGCTTCCAGCTGCCAGACCTCTAATGCCATCGCAACGAGCGACCTGGTCTAGGCCGATTCCACAAGCATGAACTGCACGCGCGCCACGCCAGACAGTGAAAATTGCGCACCGTCCTGAAGCAAGTGGGCGTCGCCACGTTCCAACAGTTCATCCTCGAGCGTAGTGCCGTTGAGACTCGAGTCGATGAGATACCAGTTGCCGTCGCGCCGGAGTAGCGCGCAATGATATCGGGAGATGAAGCCACTTTCGTCGCTGAGCAGTAAATCGTTCTGCTCTTCGGGCCGCTCGGAGACGGCTGAACCAATTCGAAAGATCGGGCTCGACAGCGTGTACGTCTTCCCGCGTCCGACTCCGTCCACAATCCGCAACATGGGGGTTCGGTGCGCGGCTCTTGCGCGATCGGCGGCGAGCAACCGCGATTGCCTGAACGACAGCGCGCTTGCTGACACGGCCAGGACAAATCCGAACAGGAGCACAAACCCGCCGAGCATGTAGATCGTGCGACGCACGTCTCTGGCTCGTTCAAGCACGAATACGCGCTGCCTGAAAGACAGCGCGCGGTCGTTCTGCGAATCGAACGCGAGCACCGCCGCGGTGGCAGAGTCGGCACGCAGCAAGTTCCGTGCAGCGAGCGCGCGTTGCGCTGTGGACAGGAGTTGTTCGCGCTGTGCCTCACGCACGACAGCTTGTCGCGCGGCCGTCGCTGATGCCACGAGGGCATCGAATGCACCAACGGCGGCGCGGTAGCGCTCGTCGACGGCCGCATTGCCGAGTCCCTCCAGTTGAATACGCTTCCAGCAATCGGTACGCTCCTGAATGCCGGCAAGAGCAGGGGACGCCACGGAGTCGACGTGATCACAATAGTGAATAAGTGTGGCACGTTCGCTGTCGCGGTTTTGGCCACCCGCCGATTGCGCACGAAGCGGTGCGAAAGCGACCAGCAGTGCAAGGAGGCCAACGAAGCGCACTGCAACGCGAATGTGCGGAAACATCGGTTGCGACAATGGGTCGCGTTGCCCAGTTCGCAGCATGGTCACTGGCGACTCACGCGCTTTTCAATCGCCTTTGCGGTGCTCTCATCGGGATCGCGTGGCGCCGCTTCAAGCGGCGCGTTGTCGCGCAAGAGATCGAGTTCGTGCGACGTAAGCAGCGCGCGCGCGGCCGCCAACTGCCGCGCGATGTCTTCATCCGATTCGCGTCCCGACTGCCAGAGATACCGCGGCACGAACCCAAGGAGCATGATTCCGGACAGGAGCAACAGCAAAGAAATCAGCGTACGCGCCGAGGGAGGTTCGGCAGCAATGGCGAGCGCCTCGCGTAACGCGACCGGTACCGCGCGTTCATCCGCTACGCCCGTAAACAGCGGCCACGCAACGCGTGGAGGTCGCCATGACGCCGGCGCGCTGAATAGTGCGGCGCCGGCACTGTCACGCAGCGCGATGGTGCCGCTCAGCGCCACACGTCCGATTGATGTGTACGCCCATACCGGAGTGGCGAAAACCGGAATGATGACACTGGATTCCGTTGCACCTGGTGCACCAGCAAGCGCGAGTTGCTCTGGTCCAACCATGGGCGAACGCAGCAACTCGCCGCTCCAGCGAAGTGTTTCAGTGACTGTATTGGATGAGGGCCACGACAGTGCCGCCGAGAGACACATTTCGGTGTGGTGGGCGTTGCACCGCACGAGACGAAATTGCGCGACTGCGTCGGCGGTTGAATTCACATTCGCGTTCGGGCTGCGAGGGCTCTGTGCCAAGGCGGGCGCAGCGAGCGTGCTCAGGGCCGCAATGCCGATTCGGCAAAGTGCGCGCATCAGGAAGAGGCGAACACAGTCACGCGACATCGAATGCGACCTGCGACGAGTTCTGCGTTCTGCGTAAGCTGAACCGGGCGATACAACGGCTGCCCGTCGAGTACGGCACCGGTCGCCGGTGGATACACAACCACGTTTGGACCATCGCAGCTGATGGTGGCGCTTGCAACCCGCATCGCGCAGCCACGCTCGATCGCACGTTCGTGCAACGACCAAAATGTATGGTGTTGTTCGTGAGGCGGCAGAATGAGTGCAACGGCAGGCGCGCGCCACATTGCCGGCCCAACGGAAGCGAGGCCTATGGCGGCGCCGCACACCGTGCAAGCAGCGGGCCACCAAAGCTCCCCCGGCCCCGGCAGGCTGTACATCGCGCCAGCAACGGCGCCACCGCACAATCCAATCAGCAGCACCTCAATGCTTACACCAATGCGATGCAGGCGCGTGTACTGCGCAAGCGCGACGGAAGCGAATCCCGCCATGAGCGACCAAGTGAGCATTCGGACCACCGCAAACATTTGACCTGTACTACCATCCGGCAGAAAGAGCGCGAGCGTGCATCCAACCAGTGCACCCACCCCACCCAGCAACATGCCTGCGCACATCGCCGGTACCAACGCCTCACGTCGAAAGCGCGCCCGCGCGACGAGCACCAGCGCTCCAACACAGGCTGACAGTGTGAGCGACATCAGCTGATCAGCGCGCGCGTACGACGCGACTTGCGGCGACAAGTCTGACCATCTGTTGGCGATAGCCCACGCAACGGCTCCGCCAACCCAGCCGGCCACCAACGCACCAGACACGGTTGCGGGAAGCGTGCGCGCGTGCAAACCGTCAGGACGCGACACTAGCCGCGCACAATCGGCGGATCATTTCGAGAGATCGCGCACCTTCCGGGCCGCGTCACCAAATCCGTGCTCTGCTGCTTTCTGGTACCACGCGATTGCCTGCAGCTTGTCCTTTTTGAGTCCCAAATGTCCGCGCTCGTAGGCTTCACCCACGGCATACTGCGCGGCGGCCATCCCACTGTCGCCCGCCTTCTGATACCAACGAAGTGCGCCGGCTTCATCCTTGGGCGTGCCGCGCCCGCGTTCCAGCGCATTCGCAAGTTGCACCATCGACTCGGTGTCACCGCCATTCGCCGCATCGGTGAAGAGGCGCACGGCTTCCCGTTCATTGCGCTTGGTGCCATGCCCGTCGAGATACAACACTGCAAGATGGCGTTGTGCAGTTCTTGTTCCACGTGCGGCTTCATTGCTGCACGCGTCGAACGCTGCCGGCCAATCGTGGCTCGTGAACGACTGCTCACACTGCGACACTACTCGAATGGGGCGCGTTTCGGACGCTGTTCGCGTTTCCTCGTTGGCCGTTGGAACCGCAGTACTGGGAGTCTTCGATGCGGCTTTAGTCGCTTGAACGTCGCGTTTGTTGGCGGCGGTCGAAGCTTTCACTTCTGTTTTCGCTGTGGGTTTAGACGGCTTCGGCAATGCTCCGACCGGTGGCGTTGGCTTCGGCACTGGTGGTGCTGCGGTCGTGCCTGGCGTCGTCAGCGCCACAGGCGGAGCAACCCGCGCTGGTGTTGTTGAATCGGGTGCGGGAACCGTGGCGTCCGCCACGCGCGGCGCGGGCAGCACCTGCCGGACACTGACTACAGGCATTGGCAACCGGCCGCCGTCACCAGGTGCCGGAAGTGCGAGAATGGATGCAGCAATCACGAGGATGCCAACTACAGCGCCGCCAGTGAGCAACTTCTCGTGACCCGCAAGCGGGCGACGAACCGTTGGGGGCAACGTGGGCGTTTCAGAAGGCGGTGTCATCACGATCGGCGGAGGGATGGCATTCCCGCGCGCATTGGTTCGAGGGATTCGGCATCCATCCCGGAAGTTCCTGACGCGCGACTGTCACAATCAATGGTAGAAGCGTCGGCGTACGCAAGCTTTTCGTAGCGCCAGTCAGATCGCTCGTCGCTTGACCGCGTCGCGCTTGTCACCGGACTTCCGCGTGCCGAGGTCGCGCTGCGTCGGTATGCGGCCGAAGTGCTTGCCGACGAAAGCCCAGCGCTGGCATTTCTCGGAGATGCAGGGGAAATACCTCCCATGATCGATGACGCCAATATCGCTGAGGACCACGACGCGGTGCTCGCTGATTTGGAAAGTGCGTCGTGTGTGAAATTGGCGCCCGAAGTGAACCGAACGCGCATAAAGTCGTGAAGCGCGCCGTATTTCTGGACACGTCGGCCTGGGTTTCAGCGGCGGTCAGCAAGTAGAAGCATCATGGTGCGGCACGCGCAGCGTACGCTGATGCGGTGCGGCAGGGTTAGCGCATTGTGACAACACCAATGGTGCTGGGCGAATCGCACGCACTATTCTGAAGCTGCTCGGTTATGACAAAGCGATGCCTGCACTTGTACGAGCGGCGAATCCGGGCGCTCGCGGTGGACCACCATTTCGTTGCGGCGGGGTTTGAAATAATCGGGTAACGCTGGGCACGGTGTTGAAGCACGTATTACCAGTTGAACACGAGCGCCTAAGACTTTGTCGAACTGCCCTCGTCAAACTCCGCGGGATCCTGACAGTAGAACTGCTTCAACGTCATACAGCGCCGCCTTGCTAGCCACTTGAACATGTGCGGCTATTGGTTAAGCAACGTCTCCACCGCCGCCGCAATCTCCTCCACGCCCGGCAGCACCGCGGCCAACAACGTCTCGTGATACGGCATCGGGATATCGAGCGGTGCAAGCCGCTGCACCGGCGCATCCAGATACCAGAATGCCTCCTGCGCCACGACGGCCGCGATTTCCGCACCAAAACCCGCCGTCATGTTGTCCTCATGCACAATCAGGCAGCGACCGGTCTTGCGCACTGAGTTGAGAACGGCTGCGCGATCCCACGGCGAAATGGTGCGCAAATCGATGAGTTCAACGTCACTCGCATCCTTAAGCGCGGCCGTGCAGCGATGCACCATTGCACCCCACGTGACGAGTGTGAGCGCTTTGCCTTCCTGCACCACCCGCGCGCGACCAAACGGCAACACATAATTGTCGCCAGGGTAACGCGCACTGCCATCCCCCGTCATAAGCAGCGATCGATGCTCGAAGAAGATGGTCGGATTCGCGCCACGCATTGCCGATCGCAACAAACCCACGGCATCGGCCGCGTTTGATGGCATGGCAACCTGCCATCCGTACGCGTGCGCAAAGCGCACTTCATCACTCAGCGAATGCCACGGATCGCCGACATCTTTGCCAAACCCACCCGGCATGCGCACAATAATTGGTGCCGCAAACCGGTTCGCGGTGCGCCACCGCATGGTGCCGCAGTTGTTCAACTGTTCCGTTGCGGGGTCCGCGTATTTGCGGAACTGAATTTCGGCCACCGGAACCAATCCACTAATTGAGAACGCAACGGCACGTCCAATTATTGCTTCTTCTGACAAACTGGTGTCGAACACGCGATCGGCACCAAACTGCTTCTGCAATCCTTCGGTGACGAGATGTACGCCACCCTTCCGGCCCACATCTTCACCAAACACCACGACCTTTGGATTCACCTTCAACTCGTGCCGCATGGTGCGCCGAATTGCCTCGGGAAATCGCAGCAATTCTCCAACATCTTCCGGGATATCGGTGCCGCCGAGCGCGTCACGTTCCGCGCGCGACAGCCCGCCAAACGCATCGTCGGATTGGCCGGAATCGTCCGCAAATACGTAACGCGAAATTGTGTTCGCATCGGGAATGGGACGCGCGCGCGCTGCCTGCAACGCCACCTCCACGTCGCGCGCGACCTCGGCTTCAACACTGGCCCAATCGGCTTCGCTCAAGAGCGACGGCACCAGATACCGACGCAAGTTGGGTAGCGGATCACGCGTTTGATCGTGCGCGATTTCTTCGGTCGTGCGATAACCCTTCTGATTGTCGGGGCCCGAATGACTGGAGAGTCGCGGAACGGTGAGACGCACGAGGGCGGGACCGGCGCCACTCCGCACATGTTGCACGGCCTCGGTCAGCAATCCTGATGCTTCGTGCGGATTGGTTCCATCACCATCACGTATAAACAAATTCGCGAACGACGACAAATTGCGCGCAATGTTGCCGCCCGGCGTTTGCATGTCGCCGCGAACGGAGATGCCGAGGTCGTTGTCTTCGATGTAAAACAACATCGGGAGTTTGAGCGTGGTCGCCATGGTAAGCGCCGCCCAGAATCCGTTGGTTGCAACGGAGGCATCACCGCCAAGCGCTACGCTAATACAACTGTTGTAACTCTTGTCCTTGAGCGTATCGCGATGATACGTGATGGCCTGCGCCCACCCTGACGACGGTGTGTATTGCGATCCCACATCGCCCGACATGGGAATAACAATTGGGCCATCGCGATTGGGCAGATTACAAACGACTCCAATGTCGCGCCCATCGCTGAATCCGCCAGACCGACCCAACGGACTGCTGAGCGCATCTTCCAGCGGCAGACCAAGCGCGAGCAACATCGGACGGCTGCGATAATAGGCACCGGCCGCATCGTGTTTCCCGTTGATCAGCGAACCGAGAATGATTTGCGACATCTCGTGACCGCGCGCTGAGAACTGATACAACACCACATGTTCGCGAGGGACGCTGTTGCGATTCCGGTTCGTCGCTTCTTCGAGTTCGTCGAGCGCGCGTGAAACCAGCGTTTGGTACGCGATGCGTTTCCAGTCGAAACCCGTGCGCGGCTGTTCCGTTGCCGGCTCATCCGCGTTTTGCCGATCGGCGCTAAGCTGGTCAGCGCTCGAAGCTGGATGAGGCGTCGTGGAGATGTGTTTCCGAAGGGCCGTCTGTTTTGCCATAGAGCCGAAATGTGTCCGCGCGCCGGGTGAAATGGGAGGCGCGCGGAGTTCGTGAGCTCTTGGGCGAGAGCGCTACTTGAAGGAGATGACCTTGAGTTGCTCGACGGGCCGGCCGGGTCCGTACTGGTCGAGGAGCATGACCGTCCTGTCCTTCTGAAATTCGGGAAAGGTCATCCCCATAATCGGGGCATTTTGCGAGAGGTTGATGATTCGGCCCGTTTTGCGTTCGAGGACCAGTGCATCCTTGTACATGCTCTCGCTAGGGCGCATCAACTCACCTTCGGCATCGGTATTGATGCGCGACGTCGCAAATGCAATGAACGCTCCATCGTAACTGAAGGAGAGTTTGCCCGACGCAAAACCCAAATCGAGTTTCAATGCGCAGTGCGTGGCGTCGGTGACTTCAAGCACGACGTTGGTGTTTGCGCGTGTATCGTACGCTCCAAATTCGCGACCGGACTTTGCGTTGATGGGCAAGGTCAGCAATCGATCCTGGCAAGGCACAAACAGTTCGGACGCCGGTGTGATGCCGGTTGGTACCCCCTTCGCATCGAGTGCCACTTCGTAGTCACGAAAACGGGCGCCCGCGTTCCAACCGGTGACCACGCGATATCGCACGGCCGATTTTGTCTCGCTCAGTATGCTGGCGGTTTGATATTCGTCGGGCAGTGCCGGGTCGACGTAGAGCGCCTGTTGATTACCGGCCACCAATGACGGCACAGGAAGAAATTGCAACCCCGGTAGCGTGAGGAACCGACCGTCGGGCGTTGGCACCGGGTCGATGTGACCGGGCACGCGAATTTCCTTACTGGTTTTGATGTCAAAGAAATAGTCGATGCTTTGCGCGTTGTACGAGACGAGTGACGTGCCGGTAATTGGTTTGAAGAAGAATCCAATGCGTCGCGGTGTGTTGACCGCCGAAATGTTGGTCACGCGCGCCTTGTGATCGACCCAAAATGCGGCCGTGTTGGCAGAGTTGGCCACGTCATCATTGGCGCTCCGTAACACATGGTCGGAGAAACGCGCGTCCGGAATTTTTGCAAACTGTTCCGCACCGTATTTCGCAAACGTTTCGCTGTTTTTGTATCCGGGATATACGCCGTCAACGATATGGCCATCGCGATAGAACAGCGCAGTTGGATAATGAATCGTGGCGTTTCGGTAAACCAGTTCCAGCGACTCCATGCGCTGTTGATCGGCCGCAGTCACGACCGCCGGCGAATTTATTGCGAGCTCGCGCACCTCTGCGTTGTTCGCTTCTGCAACGACGGCGGTGAAGGCGATACCCATCGCCTTGGCTGCGGCACGTGCCTCTGGCAGCGCCTTGAGCGAAAGCGGCATGCGCGGCGACCACACATACAGCATGCCGCGCGCGTTTGCGTGTATGACGGAGTCGAGCACCGCGTCGGTGAATGCGTCTCGTAGCGAGTCGGCGTTGTACGTGCGGCGATGAATCGTGAAGTGCGGCGTGCATGACGCATTGGCAAATACGGCGACCCTGGTTTCGGCAGCGCTCACCTGCCGGACTTCCAGCGAACCATCAGCTGGGTGCCAGCGTTCCACCCAGGTGCCGGTGTGGTTGGTCGGGCTGGCTTCTCTCGGCGCCGGTACGGGCGGCAGAACCCGCCACTCTCCAGTCGCGCCCCAATCGGTCTCAATCGCCAACTCGGCCGAGACGCAACGTGACGCAGTGCGAGCGGGCGTTACGTTCGACGCATCCGCCTCGGGCGCGCTGCTGGCGCCAATCGAGAGCAGGAGCAGGCCGGCCGCGATGGGCGATGCCGAGCGTTGAAGAAGCGGAGGGCGTGTCGTCATTGCACTGGAATGTGTCGTTGGAGGCCGTCGCGGACCAGTGATGGCCCGCGCCAACCAGGGTTTTGGGAGGGCCGACTTCAAACGCGAGCCCCATCTTACTTACGGCCGAACATATGACACCCCGTTATTCTTAACGGATGCCTACCGAGCCTGCGGCGCCGCCGCCTACTACTCAGTTTATCACCGTTGAAGTTTTAGACGGCGTGCAGACGATCACGCTGAATCGTCCCGATGTGCTGAACAGCTTTACGAAGGCGATGGCGCAAGAAGTGTTGGGCGCGCTCAAGAACGCAGCGTCGAGTGAGAGCATCCGCGCGGTGCTGCTCACGGGAGCGGGGCGCGGCTTTTGTGCCGGACAGGACCTGGCCGAAGCGATGCCGCAGGGTAGCGGGCCGATGCCGGACATTGGAGAGTTCGTTAAAACGAGTTACAACCCGATCATCCGCGCCATTCGAACGCTGGAAAAACCGGTGATCTGCGCAGTGAATGGCATCGCGGCGGGGGCGGGAGCGAACCTCGCGTTTGCCTGTGACCTGACAATTGCCGCGCAGGAAGCGTCGTTCGTGCAGAGTTTCTCGAAGCTCGGACTCATTCCCGATACCAGCGGCACATTTTTTGTGCCACGACTGATTGGGTCGCAGCGCGCGACCGGGCTGTTCTTCCTCGGGGAGAAAATGACCGCCGACAAAGCGAAGGAGTGGGGGATGATCTGGGACGTGGTTCCGTACGCAGTGCTGCACGATACGGCATTTTCGTTAGCGAAGTTGTTGGCCGGGCAGGCGACGCGCGGATTTGGTCTCACCAAGCGCGCCATGAATGCGTCGTTCAGTAATTCGCTGGACGAACAGCTGGAGGTCGAAGCGCAGTGCATGCACGAAGCGGGCAAGACAGCTGACTACGAGGAAGGCGTGCGCGCGTTTCTCGAGAAGCGAAAACCTGTGTACACGGGTCGCTGAACTTCATGTTGACAGCGTTGAACAACGACACGGTTATCGGCGTCCTTGGCGCCGGTGCAATGGGCGGGGGTATTGCGCAGGTTGCGGCGCAACACGGGCACCACGTGATCCTTGCGGATGCAATGGCGTCGTCGGTCGTTCGAGCGAAGGACGGTCATGCCAAGGCGATGGCGCGCGAAGTCGAGAAGGGAAGACTGACGCGCGACGCGGCCGATGCGGTGTTGGAGCGATTCACGTACGTTGATGGTGTGAGTTTCAAGGAACTGCAATCAATGCGCGGTTGTGGATTCATCATAGAAGCGATTATTGAAGATCTGCAGGCGAAGCAGGCCCTGTTTCGAACGCTTGAGAGTGTGATCGACGCGAGTGCGGTATTGGCCTCGAACACATCGTCGTTGTCGATTGCGGCGTTGGCGGGCGCGTGTTCACAGTCGGATCGTGTTGTGGGAGTACACTTTTTCAATCCCGCTACGCTGATGCCGCTGGTTGAGATTATCCCGGCCATGACCACGCGACCGGAAGTCGCGGCGCAATCTCGAGCGCTTATGAACGCGTGGGGCAAAGTCACCGTGATGGCGGCCGATACGCCGGGGTTCATTGTCAACCGCGTGGCGCGTCCGTTTTACAGTGAAGCGTTGCGTATGTACGAAGAGGGGCTCGCGGACACGGCGACCATCGACTGGGCGATGCGCGAGTTGGGCGGATTCAAGATGGGGCCTTTTGAGCTCATGGATCTCATTGGCAACGACGTGAACTTCGCGGTTACGAGTTCCGTGTTCGAAGCGATGTTCTACGATGGACGTTATCGCCCAGCCAACACACAGCGACGGTTGGTGGAAGCCGGGTTGTTGGGGCGCAAAACCAAACGCGGGTATTACGATTACCGCGTGGGTGTGGTTATGCCGGAACCCATAAAGGATCGGGCACTTGGACAACGTATCGTGGATCGCGTGTTGGCGATGCTCGTGAATGCGGCGGTCGACGCGGTGCATCAGCGAATTGCCGCACCGAACGACATCGAACTGGCGATGACAAAAGGCGTGAATTATCCGAAAGGGCTGCTGGCGTGGGGCGATGAGATTGGCGTGTCGGTCGTGTTGGAGCGTCTCGAAGCGTTGCATGCTGAATATCTCGAGGAGCGCTACCGTCCAAGTCCGTTGCTGCGAAGAGTTGCGCGCGAGAGCGGGCGGTTGTTGACGTGAGCGATGTGAACGCGACATCCGGTGGAACGTCCGATGCGCACGAAGTGGCGGAACGCGTCGTTGATGCCATGCTGCTGGTGGACTCGTTTTCTCGCGGGTTGGGGATCGAAAACATCGAAATTGCGCCTGGGCGTTCGGTCATTCGCATGACGGTCCGCGACGACATGATGAACGGTATGGGCGGCGTGCACGGTGGAGCGTTGTATTCGCTGGCCGACAGCGCGTTTTCGTACGCCACCAACAACAGCGGCATCATCAGCGTCGCGATCGACTGCGCGATGAGTTACCCTGCGGCCGCTCGCGTGGGCGACGTGTTGACGGCCGTTGCGGTCGTGGAATCAGGCAGCCGGCGACTGCAGTTTTGCAGTGTGACCGTCCGAAATCAGAACGACGTGATTGTTGGTCATTTTCGTGGCACGGTGTATCGCACGCACAAGGCGCACTTTCCGGAAGCGGAATCGTCTGCTGATGCATCCATCAAGAAGAACTCCGAACCAACATGAGCAATACGACCGTACTGGGCGACGCCTTCATCATTGACGGCGTTCGCACTCCAATTGGGAACCTGGGCGGCGGACTGAGTTCGGTCCGCGCGGATGATTTGGGCGCGCATGTCATCGCGTCGTTGATGTTGCGTTTTCCAAATTTCGATCAGGCCCGCATTGCAGACGTCGTGATGGGATGCGCAAATCAAGCGGGCGAAGACAACCGCAACGTGGCGCGTATGTCGGCGCTATTGGCGGGTTTGCCAGTGACGGTGCCCGGTGAAACCGTCAACCGGTTGTGCGCCTCCGGACTCAGTGCTGTGGCCAGCGCCGCACGCTCACTCAAAACAGGCGAAGGCGATTTTTACATTGCGGGCGGCGTTGAGAGCATGACGCGCGCACCGTTTGTGCTATCGAAGGGTGCGACACCATTTGCGCGCGACGTGCAACTGTTTGACACCAGTTTGGGATGGCGGTTCGTCAATCCCAAAATGAAGGCGATGTGCGGCACCGACTCCATGGGCGAAACCGCGGAGAATGTGGCCGAGCAATTTGGCGTGTCCCGCGAAGATCAGGATCAGTTTGCGATGCGCTCCCAACAGAAGGCCGCCGAGGCGCGCAGTTTGGGCAAACACGCCGAAGAGACGGTTGGTGTTTCCATTCCGCAGAAAAAGGGTGACGCGAAGATGTTCGATCAGGACGAATTTCTCCGGCCCGATACAAATATGGAAACACTTGGCAGGTTGAAACCGGCGTTTCGATTTGATGGAAAAGGCAGCGTCACTGCCGGCAACGCTGCGGGATTGAACGATGGTGCGGCGGCACTGTTGCTGGCGTCGGCCAACGGTGTGAACGAAGCAGGACTCACCCCGCAAGCGCGGGTTGTTGCGAGCGCGGCGGCTGGTGTTGCGCCGCGCATCATGGGAATGGGACCAGTGCCCGCCACCAAGCGTGTGCTTGAGTTATCTGGCTTGACACTTGATCAGATGGACGTCATTGAACTGAACGAAGCGTTTGCCGCGCAGGGTATTGCCGTGTTACGCGAACTGGGCCTCAAGGACGATGATGCGCGCGTCAATCCGAACGGTGGCGCCATCGCCATTGGGCATCCGTTGGGGATGAGTGGTGCGCGTCTGGTGCTGACCGCAACGCGCGAACTGCAACGCACGGGCAAACGATATGCGTTGTGCACGATGTGTATCGGCGTTGGTCAGGGGTTTGCCATGATTATCGAGCGCGTGTAGACCAGGTGCGATCATGATCTACGAATTCGACGGGTTCATTCCGGTCGTACACGAAACGGCGTTCGTACATCCGAACGCTGCGGTGACGGGCAACGTGATTATCGGTGCCGATGTGTACGTGGGCCCGGGCGCGGCCATTCGTGGGGACTGGGGTGGCATCATCATTGCAGACGGCTGCAACGTGCAGGAGAATTGCACGATTCATATGTTCCCCGGTGTTACGGTGGTGTTGGAAGCAGCAGCGCACATAGGGCATGGCGCCATCATTCACGGCGCGCGCATCGGCGCAAATGCGCTTGTTGGCATGAACGCCGTCATCATGGACAACGCCGTTGTTGGTGCCGGTTGTGTGATTGGCGCGCTGTGTTTTGTACCCACTGGCATGATCATCCCCGACCGAAAGGTTGTGGTCGGTAACCCCGCGAAAATTGTAAAGGACGTTACCGACGAGATGCTGGGGTGGAAAAGCGAAGGTACGATGCTCTACCAAAAGCTTCCGCAGGCGATGCGCGACGGATGGAAGCCCGTGCATCCGCTCCGACAGGTGCCCGCAAACAGGCCTGCGCAATCGGCGATGCTGAAAACGTGGATGGAAACCAGCGGTCGTGGGACAACGCGTGACGACGGCTGATCAGCGACCGACGTACTGCAGTAAACTTGATCATCGTCGGCGGCACAATCGCGCGAGACATGGCCGTGCATTTTTGTCCGGTTTTCGTGGTCATTTCGCGCACGACTTCGGTTCAATACGCCGGGCTTTGGTCAACCAACGATGCAAGTTGCACATCACACACAAGGACCACAGGTAATGCTTACGCTCCGAAACTACGCGCAAGGTGAGTGGGTGGCCGGTACCGGCAACACGGCCGATCTCATTCACGCGGTGACGGGTGACAAGATTGGTGAAACGTCCAGCGGCGGACTCGATTTTAAAGGGATGGCCGACTACGCGCGCAAAGTGGGCGGCCCGAAGTTGCGTGCGATGACATTTCATGAACGTGCGGCCATGCTCAAAGCGATGGCGAAATATTTGATGGAACGAAAAGACGAGTTCTACAAACTCTCCGCAGCAACAGGCGCCACCAAGGTTGATTCGTGGGTTGATATTGACGGCGGCATTGGAACGCTGTTCGCGTATTCAAGTCGCGGTCGTCGCGAATTTCCAAACGAAACGTTTCACGTGGAAGGGCCAACCGAGCCGTTGTCGAAAGGCGGAACGTTTGTCGGTCGTCATATTTGCGTGCCACTGGAAGGCGTCGCGATTCACATCAACGCGTTCAACTTTCCGTGTTGGGGTATGCTTGAGAAAATGGCGCCCACGCTGCTTGCCGGAGTGCCGTGTATTGTGAAGCCGGCCACAGTTACAAGCTTTCTCACGGAAGCGATGTTCCGCAGCATGATTGAGAGCGGAATTTTTCCCGAAGGAGCAATTCAGCTGATTGTTGGAAGCGCCGGCGATCTGCTCGATCACGTGAGTGAACAGGATGCCGTCGCGTTTACCGGGTCTGCCGCAACCGGGCAGATGCTCAAGAACGGCAAAGCGATCATGCAACACTCCGTGCGTTTCAACATGGAGGCCGATTCGCTCAACTGCTCAATCCTTGGCCCCGATGCGAAACCCGGCACCGAAGAGTTTGATCTCTTCATCAAGGAAGTCGTGCGCGAGATGACCACGAAGGCCGGACAAAAATGCACGGCCATCCGACGCACGATTGTGCCCGCCGGCATGGAAGACGACGTTGTGAAAGCGCTCAAGGGTCGGCTCGAGAAAACGTCGATTGGTGATCCGTCTGTTGAGGGCGTGCGTATGGGACCGCTCGCCAGTAAGGGACAGGTGCGCGATGTTGGCGCGGCGGCGGGTCGCATTCGCGAGGGCGCAGAACTGGTATACGGCGGCGGAGATTTCGAGGTCGTGGGCGCCGATCGCGAGAAGGGTTCGTTTTTTGGACCGATGTTGATGGTGTGCAACGATCCGTTCGCACACAGCGAACCACACGATATCGAAGCGTTCGGTCCGGTCAACACGATCATGCCGTACCACACGATTGACGAAGCCATTCAACTCGCGAAACTCGGACGCGGATCGTTAGTGGGCTCACTGATCACGCACGACCCAGCTGTCGCACGCGAGATCATCATCGGAGTCGCGTCGTTTCATGGCCGCCTGATGGTCCTCGATCGCACAAGCGCGAAGGAAAGCACCGGGCACGGATCACCGCTTCCGAACCTGGTGCACGGCGGTCCTGGGCGCGCCGGTGGCGGCGAAGAAATGGGTGGCGCACGGGGTGTGTTGCACTACATGCAACGGACGGCGGTGCAGGGCAGCCCCGCGATGATCACGGCCATCACGAAGGAGTGGACCAAAGGCGCCGACGAGATTAAGGGCGTCAAACATCCGTTCCGGAAATACTTCGACGAACTCGAAGTGGGCGACACGATTGTCACAGGATCGCGCCTGATCACGCTTGAAGATGTGGTGAGCTTCGCCAACCTGAGTGGCGACAAGTTCTACGCGCACATGAGCGATGAGGATGCGCGGACCAACGGCGTCTTTACGGGACGTGTGGCGCACGGCTACTTCATTGTTTCGGCCGCGGCCGGCCTTTTTGTGGACCCGGCGCTGGGTCCGGTGCTAGCCAACTACGGGCTCGAAGGGCTGCGATTCACGAAACCGGTGTATCCGGGCGACACTATTCACGTGCGCCTCACGGTCAAGCAGAAAACGGCCAAGGATACGCCGCCTGACGGGATCCCCCAGGGCGTGGTGGAGTGGGACGTCGAGGTTCGGAATCAGGAGAATGAGGCGGTGGCGGTTTACTCCATTCTGACGCTCGTGGCCCGGAAGCCATAATTCAAACACATTCCAGGGAAGGAAATTTCGATGCCGGATCCGGATGAACCAGGGGTAGTGTGTCGGGTGCTGCCAGACGGTGAAGTGATCTGCGAGAAAGTGTACGGCAGCGCTTTGTTCGAGAGTGCGGTGCGCGTCGCAAAGTCGTCCGGCGGCTTGTCAAAGAAGGCGGACGCCAAGCTCAAGGAGGCTCTTCCACCTGGTGAATGGGGGCCGAACAAAATCAAATTGGCCGCCCGCCTCCTCGAGGTTCTGGGTGCGTCAGACCTGCCTGATGAAATCGTCCCGCGCAGAGCGGGAGAGAGTGTTGACTCTGTGAGGCAAATGTTGATGGCCGTACCACCGTCGATTCTGCTGTACAACTACTCCACCCTGCCCGCCAACGTCATGGGCGCATTTTACCTGAACAAGGGCGATGTCGTGCGCATGCAGCAGATCTTCAAGACGTTCGAGAATCCAAAGCAGCCGTAGGCGAAACGTCAGAAAAGGAAAGCACCGCTCTATGGAGGAGCGGTGCGTTCTCTTGACTATCGTGCTTCAGTCAAAACAATAAACTTTGGATTTGTCCGAAGTGCGATGAACCACGGATGTTTGCGTACGTATCCAAGTTGCGCTGGTGCGCTGTGCAGGAATCGATCGAGCAGGGGCAGTGCATCGTCAGGTCGATTGAGTAACGTGTGCACATAAGCCTCCGCAAAATCTGCATTCGGAGAACTGGCTCCGTCGGGCATCGATGCGCGGGCGCGTTTGACAATGGCGGTCGCGCTGTCTTCCAAACCGGCGCGCGCGGCGATCGCCGCCACAAACAATTGGCGCGATGTTGCGCCGGAGGCGAGTTGATGCAGCGTATCCCGCGCTTCCGCAGCGCGCAGCAGGTCCCAACCCCTGCCCACATCCGCCGGCGTTTTCCCGGTCCATGCAAGGAGACTCAGCGAGCAGCTCCAAAACTGAGGACTGTTCGGATATTCACGGCGCCCCTCCTCGCACCAGCGGCGCGCTTGCGCACTATCACCGGTGGCAAGCGACATCTGAAAAAGTTTCGAATACACAATCGGCGCGCTGCCAAGGAAAGCATCGGATCGAAGCGCTGAGTCTGCTGCAATTCGAGACTGTGCGTACTCCCCACTGAACTGCAGCAGCGTGCTTAGATCACTCCAGGCATCCGCCATGTCGCGCCTTCCGGCGACCGCACGCCGCAAATCTGCTTCGGCGGCGGCGCGCATCGATTCCGGGGCCAACGGCGTAGCTGTACGCCAGAGGTCGAATTCTGCTTTGCCGCGAAGGTAATAAGCTGAAGCGTTCCCTGGCTCGCGCATCAACGCTTCGTTGGCCCGTTCGAGTGCGAGCAGACGAAAGCGCTTGGGGAATCCTTGATCAGCATTCGCATCTGGTCGCAGCTGCAGTACCTGATCTTCAATATTTGCGCGCTGCAAATGAAGTGAGGAGCTTGTGATCAGCGGCGCAGGCCAATGCTCATCAAGTTTGGCGGCACGCGACAACAGCGAGTCGGCGGAATTGAACCGACTCTGACGTTCCCGCGGCGTCAACGAAGTCGCAAAGCCCCAGGCCGCCTCAGTCATGTTCAAGACCCGGATCCGCAACTCCCACGCTTCGCTGCTGCTCACCTGTCGACGCTCACTGGCGTGTAATTCCTTCCCAATCTCCTTCCGAAGAAACGCAGTGACGGAATTGATCACGGAGGACCGAACAGCGAGCAAGTCGCGAATCGTCCCTGAATCCTGAGCGGTCGAAAGTATCGCGCCCGACGCGCCGTCAATCAAACGCACGCTCACGCGCACCGAATCACCAAAGTGCCGAATGTCTCCAGCGACAACACTTCCAACATTCAACGCACGCGCAATGCTGTCGGTTGACGCATTGTTCCCGCGAAACTGCAACACGCCGTTCTTCGAAATGACGGTCAGCGCCGGATACTGCGCGAGTTCATCAATGAGATCCGTCTGAAATCCGTTGGCAATAATGTTGAGCAGGCTGTCGGGCGTGAGTTGCTCAATCGGCAGCACGGCCACGCGCGATTTGTCCGACGCAATCGCGGCCGGCGCGGCAGCGGCCTCCGATACGTTCGTGGTCCTCCCTCCTTTCATCGTCGCCGCCACCACCCCCACCACCGCCAGCGCACCGATCGCAACATTGCGCACCCATCCGGACACCGGCTGCTGCAACATGCCCCAACCGCCCGTGTCTTTTTCGTCCAACTGTGCGAGCGCAACCAGAAATGCGGACGCCGACGCATATCGGTCGTCCGGTTCGGCTTTGAGCGCTTTCGCTAACACCTGATCCAACGCCTCCGACACATCTTTTCGCGCATCGCGCGCCGACGTGTAAATGCCGTGGCGTTTTTTCGTTGCCGTGTATTGCGGAATGGGGGTGTCAAACGGACGATCACCCACCAGCATTTCGTACATCACGCATCCCACCGAAAAAATGTCCGAGCGCGCGTCAATCACACGATGGCCAAGGGCCTGCTCAGGACTCATGTAGCTCGGTGTACCAATCACATCGCCGGTCAAGGTTAAACCGGGATCGCCGGCAATCCCGTCAATTTTTGGCGGAAGCGGACGAGACACGCCGAAGTCTGCGACGACGGCATGACCGCCCGACAACAGAATGTTGGCCGGTTTGATGTCGCGATGTATGACACCCTGCGCGTGTGCGTACTGCAGCGCTTCGAGAATTTCGCGCGTGATGCGTAACACCACCGCAATCGGCAACCGCCCTTCGCGCACCAACTTCTGGTGCAATGTTTCGCCGTCGACCAGCGGCATGACGTAATACGGCGTGGATTGTCCTTTCTCATCCACCAATTCGCCCGAATCGATTAACGGCAGGATATGCGGATGCGAAAACGGCGCGGCGACTGCGATTTCGCGAAGGAAACGTGTGGTGCCAATAGACTGCGCCACTTCCGGACGCAGCACCTTGATCGCGACCTCGCGCGGATGGCGCATGTCTCGGGCCCGATACACGATCGCCATGCCGCCTTTACCGACGATGCCTTCAATCTCGTATTCGCCGTTGGGAAAACGCGGCGGTGGAGACGTTAGTTCGGCCATACCGTCAACTCGGCCCGAACATCAGTTTGGACAGGCAGCACTGAGAAAGATGCAAGCGACAGTAGTCAGCAGTGAGGCGGGCGTGGTGACGCGGCTGCGGGTGGGCAGTCCGCTGAGTATACTGCCGTAGAGCGAATTTCGCAGGGTGAACGACTCTGTGAATCACCTTTCACCGGTCTTTCGGTGCACGTTCAAGCAGGGCGAGGGGATTCCCAACAGGGGCATTCCCATGACGGACATTCGCACGGTGGCTCGCCAGACGGCCACTCGCACGGGGAGCAGAGTCATGCCGGACATGACCACAGCGCACCCGGACACTCCCACGCTCCCGCGAACTTTGATAAGGCGTTCGCAATTGGCATCACGCTGAATGCCA
>JBDUBA010000174.1:0-21486 GCA_040004335.1 Gemmatimonas sp. | reverse complement strand
TGCGGAGGTGCGGAGGTGCGGAGGTGCGGAGGTGCGGAGGTGCGGAGGTGCGGAGCCAGAACGCTATTCCTGGATGTGTATTACACGCCGAGCAAGGTTCAACCCTCACGAAATCATTCGGACCCGAGTGCGGTTTCAATAAAAATGAAGAAACCAATTTCTCGCGGGAGCATCTGTCGTCGCGAGCGCAGTTCTCCGCGTCTCCGCGCCTCCGCGTGAACCATTGCTTTACTACGCATCTATTCGAATTTCACTTCCCCGCGCGCAGTGAGGCGCGATCGTAGTGAACCATAGCTTTACGACGCATCTCTTCGAATTTCACTTCCCCGCACGCAGTGAGGCGCGAAAAAAGAGCTTCGCTCAACCCCCGCTTGATCATCGCGACCCCGCACCAATGGCAGTATCCGATTGATCCGCTAAACCCGCGTCAACGCTGTTGACACGATGGCCGAAAATAGACACGAAGCCGCGCGCGAACTAAGCAACGCACGTCAACGACGCCGATCTGCATCAACCCCCAAGAATGAGCGTGAACGGCGGCAACGGTGGCACCGGCGCCTCCACCATCGCATCCGCGCTCCCATATCCTGCATCGGCGCGCACGATACCCGCGACAGCTAAACGCAACACGTCCGTTACATCATCCGGCTCATTCAAGCCATTCCGGGCATTCCGGAATCGCAGCCCCGACTCGCGACAAAACAGATCCGTGAATGCGAGTTCACGCGCGCACTGCGCTTCGCCACTGTGCTCGAGCAGCCGCTGCGTCCGCGCAATCGTACTCGTCCGCGCATAAATCTCCATTGCCATCTCGGCCAATCGCTCAACAACCAATTGTTTGTGCAGAATTTCCTTCCGGTGGCGCATGATGGCGCGCTCCGTCATCTGTGCAAGTTCGGCCGTGTGTTTCTCGACGTATTTGCGATGTTTGTCCAATCGCGGATGCACTTCTACCGAGAACTTCTCCGTCGCGCCAATCGCAGTCTTGACTCGATCGCGCGCGTATTCCGACATCAACAGCCAATTGCGAACCGGATGTTTGAGCGCCGCCGCCAACTCCTTGAGTTCCTGCGCCGGATCTTCAATGCCGTTCAATCCGACAAACAACCGCAGAATTTCGTTCGCGCCTTCAAAAATGCGGTTGATGCGCGCGTCGCGGAGGTAACGCTCATACGGCCAGGGTTGCACGTATCCGCGGCCGCCCGCCAGTTGCACCATTTCATCGGCCGCGCGCCACACCATTTCGCTGGCAAACACTTTGACGCACGCGGCCTCCAGCGATGCGTCGACGTTCTCCGCGTCCAGTGCGGCGGCCAGCGACCCCACCATGCAATCAGCCGCGTAGGCTTCTGACGCAACGGTCGCGAGTTTGCGCTGCGTGATTTCAAACGTTGCGAGCGGCGCTCCAAACTGTACGCGCGCTTCAGCATATCGCGTCATTTCACCCAACAAACGCTTGGTAGCGGTTGCGCATCCCGATGCGAGGCTCAACCGTCCGGCGTTCAGCGCATTCACCGCCACACGAAATCCCTTTCCAACTTCGCCCAACACATGATCGTCGGGGACGAACATGTTTTCGTACGCCAGCTCCGCCTGTGTCGATCCGCGAATGCCCATCTTGCGCACCGTCCGCACCACCCGAAATCCCGGCATGTCGGGACGAATGATGAACGCGGTCGGCCGTTGAATCATCGCTCCATCGCGCTCGACCGGCGTTTGCGCAAACGTCACGAGTACGCCCGCGCGATGTCCGTTGCCAATCCAATGTTTGCGCCCATTCAAGATCCACCCTTTGCCGTCCGCCGAACGTTCGGCGCGCGACACGATGTGCTGGGCATCCGATCCTGTTTCCGGTTCGGTTAGTGCGTAGGCACCGCGAGTTTCACCACGCGCCAGCGCCGGCAGGTAACGCGCCTTCTGCTCGTTGTTGGCAAATAGCACAATGGCTTTCGTGCACAACCCGCAGTGCACGCCCATAAATACCCCCAGCGACGGATCGACCGAAGCAATCGCACCAAAAACGCGTGCGTACGAACTCACGGACAATCCCAATCCACCAAATTCTTTCGGCGTTGCAATGGCCAGCAGTCCTGCATCCGCCATCGCCTGAATGACGTCATCCTTGATCGTTTCTTCGTCGTCAAATTGCGCGGAGTTGATCAATCCACCGGCCACCATTTCGTTCAGCGCCGCAATGAGCCGATTGACCACAGCGGCTTCTTCCGGATTGCGCTCGTTGAGCGGCGCGGGGTAGGGAAACAGCAGTTCGTCTGCAATCTCGCCGGCAAACAACCCGCGCATAAACGATGGTGTGGGCATACCGCGTGTTTTCCTGGGCGTCGTGTTGCTGTAGGGTCGTGGATCAGCATCAACGCTTAAAGTGAACGGGGCGACACCGTGTGTTGGTGTCGCCCCGCCTAAACCTACCGAACTTGCTGCAGAATGTCTTTGCAGACGTTCGCTACAGGTACATCCCGTTAAGGTCGTGCACGCACCGCTGGCGGGGCCGTCACTGTGACCACCACCTTCGACGGCTTGCCCTCGTTCTGATTATTGGCGTTGACCGCCTGAATCGTGAGCGTTGCTGATCCAACAGCGCTTCCGGTGACGTTCACCGTTGTCGCCGCTGCGCTGGCCGTACCTGACGCGATACTCGGCTGATCGCTGGTCACGATAACCGTACGGTTTCGCAACTGGCGATTGGCCGCATCTCGCAAATCAATCGAGATCTGACCGCTCGTGCCTTTCACGAGCGTAAACGTGTTCGACTGCAGCAGAATCGTATCGACCGGCACCTGCGTGATGATCAGCGTGGCCGTTCCGGTCTTCCCTTCGGAAATGGCCGAGATAGTGATTTGTCCCGGTGCGAACGTGGTGACGAGGCCGGTGGTTGAAACTTGTCCCTTCGTGATATCACTTGTCTGCCATTCGACCAGACGATCCGACACGATGTTGTTGGCCGAATCGGTCACGACGGCCGTGAACTGTGCAGTTCCGCCTTCCGCGACTTGTCGCTGGAGTGGCGACACATCGACCTTGAGTACTGGAATCTTGGTGACCGTAAACGTCGCAGTATCAACAATACCCTCGGCATCGACGGCAACTTTTCCGGAACCAATCGCTGTTGGCGTGACGAGTCCCGTTGTGCTCACGATCGCGACAGCCGGCGTCGGATTCTTCCAGATGATTGTACGTCCGACCGGCGAAATTGCCTGCGTGTTGCTGTCCAGCAACGCCACAGTATACTGACGCTGCGCGCCGAGTCGCAAACCCGCTCCAATTGGCGTGATGTTCGCTGAGATGATGCGAGCGACCACCACTTCCGCCGTCGTCTGACAGCTGATCGCCGGATTCGTTTGATCCGCCGCCGTGACAACCGCCGAACCAGCTTTCACCGCGGTGATGACTCCGGTGCCCGACACGGTCGCGACAAGATTGTTGTCGCTGGACCAGGTAATTGCCCGACCCGTCTGGGAAAGCACGCCGCCTGCCGTATCCTTCAACACGAGCGCAGGTGCGGCCTGCCCGGTCACAGTTATCTTCTGCGTTTTCGGGGTGATGTCGCACGAACCAATTGGCACTTCGGTAATGGTGAGCAACGACGTTCCGACCTGGCCATCAGAGGTTGCCGTTATGGTTACCGAGCCCGGAGCCAACGCGATCACCTTGCCGGCGTTGTCAACTGAGGCCAACGATGAGTTGCTGGACGCCCAGGTAAACGTGATCCCGTTGATGACCACGCCCTGATTGTTCTTCCCGACAGCACTCATTTGCAGCGTGTTGCTGCGCCGAAGTGTCTTCGTGGTGGGCGAGAGGGCTACCGTCGCCACTTTTTCTGGTGTGACCGTAACGTTTGCGTCCCCCGTTTTTCCGTTCGCCGTACCGGACACGACCGCCTTTCCAACCGACACACCCACGATCACGCCAGCGTCGGTTACACTCGCGACCGCAGAATTACTGGTCGAGTAGTGAATGGTTTTGCCTTTGATCGAACCGCCGTCACAATCGAATGCGGTACCGACCAGGGCCGTTGTTGCGTTCACCGGCACCGTGATATCGGGCGGGGCAAGGGTCACCGAACAGGCGTCCTTTGTTTTCTTCAGGGCATCGCAAGCGGAGAGTCCGCCGAATGCGGCGAACAGCGTTGCGATGGCGAGGATACGTCGGGAGAAGGCCATAGATAAGTCGGAGACCCGCCGGGGCGAGTTGGTCCTTTCGCTGGATAGTGGAGGAATCGGTGCACCCGAAAGAGTGCATCACAAGGACGCTTGTCATGGCGAGCCGCAACCGTCACGCCACGGGAACAGCCCGCGAGCCAAGAAGTTCGCCAGTCGCTACCGCTATGGGCAAGCGCCGTGCCGAAAGGTGGCAGGCCAAATTGGGGCCCGCAGTGACGCCCCATACACCCCGTTACGGAGTGCGTTCACTTCTCCACGCGAAGCGCAAGGAGCTGACGTTCCAACTCGGTCGGGTTGGACGTTGGGAGTTCACAGACAAATCCGCGACAGACGTAGGCCGCGGCCCCGCCATCGAGCAGTGGCCGGCCCCTCAAGAGCGGCACACTGTCCTCCCCCGGTCGTCCTGATACGAGGACAAGCCCCGGGAGATAGTGCCGCGCAATGACCTGCATGAGCGCCTGAAAATCGGCCGCGTCCGAATCGCCAACGACAGCCACGGCCACTCCACCAAAGAGGGCCATGTCGGTAACACCGAGCAGGTGGCCAAAGCCATTTGGCCAGCGCGCCATCGGCTCAGCTTGGGTGGCGAGCTGATCCACAACTTCCGTAGCCCAGACGCCCGCACCGTCGAGCTCGGATAGCCGAAGCATCAACTCCTGCGCCAGTGACGGACCGGCCGGCACCGCGTTATCAAACACGTCCCGCGGCCGCGTAATCAGCGCCTCGGCATCCGCCGCCGTGTCATACCACGCGCCACTCACGGGATCACGAAACTGGCTGTGCATCGCCGTTGCAATTTCTCGGGCCTCATGCAGCCATCGTAGCTGACCAGTTACTTCGTGGAGCGCCATGAACGCCAAGGACACCGCAGCGTGATCCTCAAGAAATCCGGGAACTTTGGTCACACCATCCATGTGGACGCGTTTGACCCGTCCATCGCGCACCATCGTGTCACGCAGAAACACGCCGTTTCGTACCGCCGCTTCCACCCATTCGCGGCGCTGGAATACACGTCCGGCTTCGGCTAACGCGCGCGTCATCAGCCCGTTCCAGCCCGCCAGAATTTTGTCATCACGCGCGGGCCAGTTGCGGCGGGACCGAACGTCATACAGCTGCTGAACCGCCGACTTCACCAATTCGGCAAGTTGTGTTTCGCTGATGTTGAACTTCTTTGCCACTTCGGCGCGACTCTGACGCACATGCAGGATGTTCTTCCCTTCGAAATTCCCTCCGTCCGAGACGCCCCAGAGCGTCCGCAGAACCGCGGAATTGCTGGCCAGGTGCGCATCAAGTTCGGCCGCGTTCCAGACATAGAATGTGCCCTCGTGTCCATCACTATCCGCGTCTTGTGATGCGTAAAACCCACCTTCTGGGGACGTCATTTCGCGCCGCAACCATTGAATGGTTTCGTCAACAATGCGCGCGACTTCGAGGTCCCCGGTCGCTTGCCACAAATGTGTACCGAACAGCACCAGCAGCGCGTTGTCGTACAACATTTTTTCGAAGTGCGGCACCAACCACCCGGCATCCACGCTGTATCGGTGAAACGCCCCACCGACCTGATCGTAAATGCCGCCCCGGGCCATCGCGATAAACGATTGATGCGCGATCTCCAACGCCGACGTTGTGCCGCTCCGCGCCCACCAGCGCAAGCAGAACTCCAATGACATCGTTTGCGGAAATTTTGGCGCACCACCAAATCCTCCGCGCGCAGAGTCATGCTGACGAGCGAGTGTCGCAAAAGCGCGCTCGAGCAACTCCGGAGACAGCGGTCCTGACGGCGATGCTGACGCAGTACTGTTGTACAGCTCCAACATCGTTTTTGCGGTCTTTTCGATCGAGGCGCGCCGGGATTTCCAGGCGTCACCGAGGGTTGCAAGTACACGCTTGAATGACGGCATGCCGGGGCGGTCCACCGACGGGAAATACGTGCCCCCCCAAAACGGTTCCCCTTTCGGAGTAAGCGCCACGGTCATCGGCCAGCCGCCTTGTCCAACCATGGCCTGCACCGCTTGCATGTAAATCGAGTCGACGTCGGGGCGTTCCTCCCGATCGACCTTGATGTTGATGAAGAGGGCGTTCATCAGCGCGGCCGTTTCCGCATCCTCGAAGGATTCGTGCGCCATCACATGACACCAGTGACACGCCGCATATCCAACACTGAGCAGCACTGGTTTATCTTCCACCGCGGCCTGCGTGAACGCCTCGGTGCCCCACGGGTACCAGTTCACCGGGTTGTCGGCGTGCTGTCGCAGGTACGGGCTGGATTCATTGGCCAATCTGTTTGGCATGTAACGGCGTATAAACGCGAGCAGGGGAAATACAGGAACGTGGCAGAAGCGCTCACGTGAACAGTAGTTTGATCCGCGGCGATTATTCGGTAATCGCGTGCACCACCCGCAGACGGTAACGACGGTGTTAACCGCAGAACACGAAGTATACGAAATTGAAGGGGTTGCCGTCGCGCAACAGTGTGTTCCATCATGTCCTTTTGGTGCGCACCCGCGCGCCGCAACGGATTCATGGAAGACCGCGGCGTTGTTCATTGCGCTTACGATTGTGGTGCGCGCCGTTGTTTCTGCATTCGTTCCTCTGTTGCCCGACGAAACGTACTACTGGGAATGGTCGCGCCATTTGCAGGCAGGCTACTTCGATCATCCGCCCGGCATCGCGCTGCTGATTGCCGCCGGCACTTCACTTTTTGGCAACACAACGTTCGGCGTTCGGTTTGGACCAGCCGTTGCCGCTACCATCCTGCACATCGCAATTGTGGTATTGGCCGGACGGTTGGGCGGTACGCGTGCCGCAATTCGCGCATCCATTCTGGCGGCCGTACTTCCATTCTCCGTCTTTGGTCTGGCGTTAGCCACGCCCGACGTTGCGTTGTTGGCCGCGGCGGCGGTGGCAATGGTGTTTCTTGAGCGCGCGTTGAGTTCGACGCTCGGTTCGCGGCAATCCCTCGCGTGGTGGTCACTCACGGGTGTGGCGCTTGGATTCGCATTTATCAGCAAGTTCACGGCTGTATTGTTGCCTGTGTCGCTGGTGATTGCATGCCTTACGTATGCGCCACTGCGCGCGAGATTTGCCGAGGCGGGGCCATGGATGGCGTCAATAATTGCGCTGGCTATTTTTTCGCCCGTCGTGATCTGGAATGCGTCGGCCAATTGGGTTGCGTTTCGTTTTCAACTCAGTCACGGGTTTGGCACAGCGTCACGCGGCACACCCGTCGGTCGCGAAATTCAAATGATCGGTGGCCAACTCGGACTGGCTACACCAATCCTCGGCGTGCTGCTGTTCCTCATCATCATTGTCACTGTTCGCAATGAATGGCGGTTGCGCAATTATTCGTCGGCCACCAGCAAGTCGGGAATTCGTTTTGCGTTGGCCGCCATCGCGGCCACGCCGTTTGTATTTTTTGCCATCAGCGCCTGGAAACATACGATCGAACCCAACTGGCCGGCGCTGGCTTATGCAGCGGCGGTCGTTCTGCTTGCCAGTTCACGCGCTTCGTGGGCCTATTCGCGCTGGTGGAAAGGCGGTGTGGCGTTTGCGGCCGTGTTTGGAATGGCGGCGCTTGGGCAAACATGGAAGCCGCTCGCGCCCGTGGCACCGCGGCGCGATCCGATTGCGCGTGCGCACGGATGGACCGATCTCGCAAGCGCCGTGAACCGTGCGCGGAACGATCAGTTTCTCTCGGGCGCCAACACGCGTTGGGTAGCCGCTGACCGGTATCAGGACGCGTCAGAACTGGCCTTCCATCTGCCCGATCAACCAACGGTGTTTTCGCTCAACTTGTCCAGTCGTGCCAATCAATACGATTTGTGGAGCGGTGCGCGCGAACAGCTGAGATCCAATGACGCATTGGTTGTGGCTTTCGACGCCAATGCGAATGGTGACTCGTTAGCCGGCGTCGTTGGTCGTTGGTTTTCCAGCTCTAAACGGGGCGAAACGGTGCAGCTGCGTCGCGATCGGGGTGTGGTTGGCGAGCGCCGACTCTGGTTGTTTCGCGGCGTGGTACCGGTCCCAACTCGGTCCGACATCGCAGCGCGCAAGTAGGCGGGAATATTCAATTTCGGCCTGGCGCCGTGCTTCTCACGATCGGTTGCCGACCCGGCGTCCAACACATTGATTCCCGTTTGTCACTCAGCGCACCTTGTTCGTGCGCTGACTTGTTTTGGTACGACCCTCTGCTCCCAAGGCCCCAGTGACCGCTCCTGCAATCCCCGCCGACCTCGCCGCATGGTGCACTGCGAACGACGCGCGCAATGAAGCCGAGCTGTTCGAGTTCCTGCGCATCCCCAGTGTGAGCGCGCGTTCCGAACACAAGGCGGACTGTCAGAAAGCCGCGCAGTTTGTCGCGAACGCACTCAAGAATATTGGCTGCGCTACTGAGATCATTCCCACACCGGGGCACCCGATTGTGCTCGGCGAATGGCGGAAGGCCGGGCCAAACGCACCAACGTTGCTCATATACGGTCACTACGACGTGCAACCAGCCGAACCACTCGATTTGTGGACGTCACCGCCATTTGAACCCACGGTGCGTGACGGAAAGATTTATGCGCGCGGTTCAGTCGATGACAAAGGACAGTTGTATCTGCACATCAAGGCGCTCGAAGCGCATCTCGCAACGCGTGGAACGTTGCCCGTAAACGTGATCGTGTTGGCCGAAGGCGAAGAAGAAGTGGGCAGTGAAAACCTCGAAGCGTTCCTCGAACGCGAAAAAACGCGCCTCGCGTGCGATGCTGTTGTCATTTCCGATTCCTGCATGTTTGCCGAGGGAATTCCAAGTATTCTGTCGTCACTGCGCGGTATGGCGTATTTGCAAATCGATGTACAAGGGCCCGCTGGCGATTTGCATTCCGGCATGTATGGGGGCGCGGTCGTAAATCCCGCGATGGTGTTGGCGCGCATTCTCGCGACGTTCCATGATGCCGATGGCCGCATTGCCATTCCCGGATTGTACGACGACGTGCGCCCATTTCCCGACGCCGTACGTGCACAAATGCGCACGCTGCCGTTTGACGACGCCAAGTTGATGGAAGAAGTTGGAGCAACGGCGTTGGGCGGCGAACCGGGTTACACCACGCTCGAACGTTTGTGGACACGTCCGACGTGCGAAATCAACGGCTTGCTCAGCGGCTACACCGGCGAAGGCGCGAAGACGGTGTTACCGGCCATTTCAATGGCGAAAGTCAGTTTCCGTTTGGTGCCCGATCAAACTCCCGACAAGATTGCGCAGCTGGTCACGGACCACGTCAATCGTGTTACGCCGGCAGGCGTGAAAGTGACGGTCACCGCACTACATGGTGGTCGACCGTGGCGCGCCGATCTCAAGGGCCCAATTATCGACGCGGGCAAACGGGCCCTCGAAGCGGCATTTGGTCGCGAGCCGGTGATCACCGGTGAAGGCGGATCCATTCCGGTCGTTGGCGACTTCGAACGTATTCTTGGCGCGCCAGTATTGCTGATGGGATTTGGCTTGCCTGGCGAAAACGCACACGCCCCCAACGAGTGGATCAGCGCCGAGAATTATCGCATTGGTACGCGCGCGGCCGCCACACTCCTGGATGAGTACGCGGCGGCCGCAAAAACCTAAACCGATGTGTTAGATCTCCGTAGCGTTGCTGCAACGGAGTTGAACTGCATCAGTGCGTTAAAACTGAGTCAACACGCGATACGCTTCATCGTCGACGGCGTTTCGGGCGGCATTGCGTTCGGCTGTATTGCGATTCACGGTGCCTGACGGCGTACCGCCAGTTGGCATGATATCCAGGTCGGCGTCCGCGCGTTCGCGCGCATGACGTCGCACCGCGAGACGCTGCTGCGCCGCCGACTGCGATGCCAATTCCGACACGCCATCGACGGTAAACTGCGACGCCAGGTCGTGCATCTCGCCGGCCTGCGCCGACAACTCGGCCGCCGCGCTCGCCGATTCTTCCGCATTCGCGGCGGTGCGCTGCGTGAGCGTCCCAATCTGCGACATGGAACTGGTGACTTCCGCCAGTTCGCTTTCCTGCTCGCGCGCGCCGTTCGAAATGTTGGTCATCATGTCGGAAGCGCGTTGCACACCGACCCGAATTTCTTCGAGGCGGCGACGCACGGCTTCGTTCAGTTTGACCCCTGCTTCTGTTTTCTGCACGGATTCTTCAATGAGCGCGGACGTATTACGCGCCGCGGCGGCTGCCCGTAACGCGAGAGCCCGCACTTCATCCGCGACGACTGCGAATCCACGCCCAGCATCACCCGCGCGCGCCGCTTCAACGGCAGCGTTCAGTGCCAGCAGGTTCGTCTGGAACGCGATTTCGTCAATCGTTTTCACGATCTTTGCAGTTGCATCAGCCGATTTCTTGATTTCCGTGACGGCTTCGGCCAACTGCTCCATACTCCTGACGCCGTCTTCCGTGTCGTGATGCGCTCGTTCCATCGCGGCGCGCGCATCATGCGCATCAACCACGTTGGCCTTTGTGCGTTCATCCACCAACCTGATTCGATTCGAAACCTGATCAACAGAACGTGCCTGGTCAGCCGCGCCACTCGCGAGTTCCTGACTGCCGGCGCCAATCTCGGTGGCGGCGGAATTCACTTGCATGATTGCCGTGGTGAGCGACGCAAACACTTCCGAGATGTTTTCGAGCGCAGAATTGAGCGAGTGCTTGATGGCCGCGTGATCGCCGTGGTATGTGCCTTCGATGCGTGCGGTCAGGTCACGTTGGGCGACACGTTCCAACACGCGCTGCGCTTCGGTGATCGGCTCGAGCACAGTGTCGAGCATCGAGTTCATGCCGCTGATCAAGTCGGCGTACGCACCCTTGAAACGTTCCGGATTGCCGCGCTTTGATAGCTCACCGCGACGTCCGGTTTCAATGAGTTGTTGCGCTTCACCAACGATATCCTGCAGCGTCTCCGACGCGCGGTTCATGTTCCGCGATAGCACGTCATGCTCCGAGCGCGGTGTAACAACGGCCGACAAATCGCCCGCCGCCAGTCGATCGGCCGCGTGCGCAATTCCACCGATATAATCCACGAGTCCGCGGAATGCCGTCGCGAGGTCGCCAATCTCATCGGCCGATTGAATGTCAATCTTCTGTTCGATACGGCCGCTTGCAATTTCCGTCGCCGCTGTCGACATCGATTTCACAGCGCCAATCACACTGCGTAACGTGGCCATCGCCAGTATGCCGATCAATGCCAGCGACACTACCAGTACGCCGCTCGTTGCCCACTGCGCCGTTGACTGCAGCGCGTTCGCTCGCGCAAATGCTTCGACAATATGTTCGCCGTTCGTTTTCGATTGTTTCGTGAGCGCAGCGGCCAGCGCTGCGTATTTGGCTTTTACTCCGTCGCCGCCACCAACTCCGTCGCCAACCGTTGCGTGAATCAACCGGTTGCTGGAGGCTTTCGCGGAAGCCGCATATTCGGTGAAGTCCGCGGCCATTCGGCCAACTGCGTCGGCATCCATTACCGGATTGTGCTTCAATGAATCGGCAGTGGCCGCAAACGCGTTCACGAGAGTGTCTGCTGCCGTGATGGCGCCAGTGTCGCTCACGCCGACCGCATCGCGCAGTGAACGATGGTACGCATCGAGCTTCACTTCCAACGCTCGGCTCGCATCGAGCGCGGGGGAATACCCCGTCTCGATCATGACCAAATGAGCCTGCGCTTTCCGGCCTAACCCGACGGTCACGCCAAGCGTGACCAGGAATCCAAGGGCGGCGACCAAGGGCAGGGCGAGAATTTTCGCCTTGAACGTGAGGGATCGGAACATGACCGGAGGCACAGGGAAGTCGGTCCGCGGGAGAATGCGACGCGCATCAACGCGCGCCCGCGGCGAGGAGCGAGACCTGTGATGGTATCGGCGCGGGGATGTCAGGTCTTGAGTGGCGGTTCTCGAGGCGGCTGCTCGTGCGTTGCCTCCCGTTCACCGGTGCAATAGTCTGTTCCCGTGGTGAAATGCCGACTTGAACACGCAGCGGCGTGACAGATCCACCCACGCGCGCCGAACGAAGCCGTTTTCATGGCTCGGGCTGCCGTTGGCGACAGTCAATATTCATGATACGAGACACCCTTTCGGGGACGCGCCGCCGCGCCAATTCGACGAGGAAGTGTTCCGCGAACGGGCGGATCGAGACCCTCACCTCAATAAATCCACGAGGCACCCTGATGAGCGGCGAAAGTAGCGTGCAGGGGCATGACGCGAATTATTGGCGACGACCATGCGCGGCGGGCAGGTACTGCGCCGCAGTCGTCAAAGCCTGGATGTAAAAATGCGGCGATATCGGAAGCTGCATCGCGTCGCGTCGCCGAACGGACCGCGCAAATACTCGGATCCGTTTCGCGAAATCGTTAGTTCAACTGACACGTGCGAACATCGTTGCAGCTTCTCCAACACACTTTAGGGCGCTGCCAGCTCTTCAAACATGCGAGCGTGCAGTGCGTACCCCAGTTGCGCCTCACTCACCATTTGATTGGCCGTGTCTTCCGAAAGCGCCGCTGAATCGAGCGACCCGCGAAACGGAACCATGAACGCGTGCAGATCGGGAATCTGATCAAACTCGTAAAAGGCCACCGCGCGCGAATTCGGCGGCAACACCGTTTCAAGCAAAATGCGTTTGATGATTTGTCCGCCGTACATGTCGCCGAGGTAGCGCAGGTACGCGTGGGCAAAGAGCAATTCAGGTGCGCGAGTTCCGAGGTCGTGCAGGTGAGCGACGTACTGCCGCGTGGCCGGTACCAGCGAATCGTGATGCGCACTTGTTTCACTGCTACTGTCTGACGCCGTCAGCAACTTGATGTCGGACTGCAGAGCGGCAAGTCGTCGCACGGCGTTCCAGTTGACGTTCCGCAGCGCCGGGTGAGTGTCGTTCCGATCAATCTCCGATTCCATCGCATCATAGAGCGCGGCGAGATTTTGCTGCAGCGCAACGTACGCCGGTATCGCTATGGTTCCGCGTAACAAATCGCGCATGATGCCACTGCGTTCGGCAGTGGTGTGCGCTTCCTTGGTCTCAGTGCGAAGTCGTTGCGATAGTGGAACTGTAGTCATCTTTTTTCTCCCGTGCCTGCCAGAGTTGCCACACGCAGATTACCAACACCGCGGCGAAGGGCGCGACAATATCGACGTACTTCACGGCTTGACCGTTGCAGTGGCGGGCCACGCGTAGTCGGCAATCAACGGCAAGTGATCTGATCGATAGTCGGGACCAACGACCACGTTCTGTGGTTCAAGGCCGCCTTTCGGAGAAAGGATGTGATCGATGCGGATACGTAACCAACGTCCCTCGCGTTTTGTCCAACCAAGTCCATTGCCGCGCGTTTCGAACGCATCCACGAACTTGCCCCAGTACTGCTGAAAAATTGTGCTCTCAACAGGGAGATTGAAATCGCCGGCAATGAGAACCGGTGCGTCACCGACGCCGGAAACCGCCCAACGACTTGCACGATCAGACTCGGCGTCGCGAATGGTGGCGTTCTTCCGGAAACGGCCAGCGTTATCGGTAGTGCCCTGATCATCCTCAACTGCTCTACTGAGGTCGTTCACATCCTTGTTGAACGGATTGTTGTCCGGAACGATGCCCTGACTGCCAAGCAGGCCTTCCAAACCGCGCCGCGCGGTTTCGAGATGCAGGTTGACGACAACAAGTGGTCCATGTGGCGATTGGATGAATGTGCGCAGCACCAACGCCGCTCCACCAAATCCGAGTTTTGAAATGCGCGCGAACTCCTCCCGCGGCATCACGTCAGTCGATTCAATCTTCCAGCGGCTGCCGGTACACAAACTGCCATATCGCTCGCTGTACCATCCCTGCAACTCTTTGATGACACCGGCAAGTTTGTCATCGCATTCCTGAAACGTGAACACATCTGGCGCCTCTTCCTTCAGCATGATGGCCAGATCGTACGACAAGGCGTTGCCACTTTCGACGTTGAACGTGAGCATGCGGAACGTGCCGGGCGCTGGAACGCGCGGCGGTTTGGAACCGAGCGACTCAACATTCACTACGTATCCCATGATGGGGAAGACGATAATGAGCGCGGTGATTGCCAACAGCCACAGCGCGCGTCGGAGGAACAGGAGCGCGACAGGAACCAGCAAAACCAACGGCCAGAGTGCAACAAAGCGGGGGCCGTACGCAATGATTGCGGCTGGGATTGTTTCTTCGGAAAAGAATTTCAACAAGACCCACGCGATCGTGGTGCCAAGCAACATCAACCAGGAGGAAATCGCGACCGACCGTTCCATGAACGATCCGACAAACATCGGTTGCAACTGTCGGCCCAGCCACTGCGCCGAGGTAACATTTGCGCGGTCAGCCCAAACGCCGGCTTTGCCAAACTTCAGTGCAAATTCACTGGGAACAAACCGTCGCTTGCGCACCGTGCGACGTCGTTTGGCTTGCGGCTCGGATGACGAACCTGCTCGGCGCGCCGTGGAATTGTTGCGGGTGGTGTTCTCCGTCGCAGGCGGACGGAGAATTTCGACTTGGCGACCGCATTTACACGGCAACAACCGGCCGATGTGTGAATCGTTCGTGTGATACGCAATGCCACACACACACCGTACTGAAAATTCAGAACGGTGTGCGTCCGTTGGTGATGGCATGAGGTGCGGTAGTTCGCGACGCTCGCGCTTTACAGTCCGTCCAGCAACGAATCGTTGTTGGAAGTGGCTGCAATACGCTTGATGAGCCATTCCATGCCGGCCTGTGGTGGCAGTTGATGCAGGCCACGGCGCAACAGATATACTTTTTCGAGCTGATCAGGACGGAAGAGTTTCTCCTCGCGTCGGGTTCCGCTCACCGCAATGTCAAACGCGGGGAAAATGCGGCGGTCGGCAAGACTGCGATCGAGTTTGATTTCGCAGTTACCCGTACCTTTGAACTCTTCGAAGATGATGTCGTCCATTCGTGATCCGGTTTCCACAAGCGCCGTGGAAATGATCGTGAGTGAACCACCACCGTGCGCCGGGGCAATCATACGCGCCGATCCAAAAAATGCTTTCGGCTTTTGCATTGCATTTGAATCGAGACCGCCGGACATCGTGCGACCGGTGCCACGTTCGACGGTGTTGAACGCCCGAGCCAGACGGGTAATGGAATCGAGGACAATGACGACATCCTTGCCCTGTTCGACCAGGCGTCGCGCACGTTCCTGCACCATTTCCGCAACTTCGACGTGACGTTTGGCGGGCATGTCGAAGCTGGAGGCCACCACTTCGCCGTAACCCCACTCTACCATTTCACTGACTTCTTCCGGGCGCTCGTCCACCAGGAGAATGAAGAGCGCCGCCTGCGGGTGATTGACGGCGACACCTTCAACGATTGCCTGCAGCAACGTGGTTTTGCCTGCGCGCGCTGGCGCCACAATCAACGCACGTTGTCCGTATCCGATGGGAGCAATGAGATCGATGGCGCGCCGCGTGAGTTCGGGTCCAACCTTCGCGGGTCGTCCGGTTTCCAGCGTCAGTTTGCGATCGGGATACGACGCAGTCAGTGAATTGAATTCGGGACGCTTTTCTGCGGACGGCGGGGCGTCGTTGACTGACGTGATATCGATGACCACGCTCCGGCCGCGTTGATCGCGTCCGAACGCTGCTTCGACTTTGTCGCCTCGGCGCAACGCGAATTGGCGGACCAGCGCCGCCGGTACGAATGGATCAGTTGGTTCAGGCAGATAGCTGTTATTCGCGAGGCGAACAAACCCACCTTCGCGCGCAATGTCCATCCATCCACTCAGCGTTCCTTCTGCGACCAGCGGTGCGGGTGGTGTGCGTTCTGGCGGTGGGCCTACCGGCAGGTCGCTTTCCTCGCGCCCGCGGAAACGTCCGCGCCCTCGACGCGCGTTTTTACGCATCGCATTGCGATCACCAACGGGGGCACGGTCACCGCGCGGAGCGCGATCGCCGCGTTCAGTGCGATCGTGTCGAGGATCGTGCCTCGGCTCATGCCGGGGCTCATGTCGTGGACGTTCGGGCGGAGGGGAGGACGGAGACTCAGTGCCGTAGGGAACGCCATAGGACAGTGGGCGCGGGGGCCGGTCGTCAAAGACCGGCCGGCCGTTGTACGCTGGCCGCTCATCGATGGCGGGGCGGACCGGTCGCTCGTATTCTGGCGGTGGGACGGCCGACGACGGCGCAGGGGCCGCGGGTGGAGGAGGCGCTGCGGCACTTGTGCCGTCATCCTCTGGTCCATCGCTGTACGGATTTGGTTCCCCGTTTATGTCGGGGGTTTGCCGAGTGCGCGATGTGCGACCCCGACGGGATGGACGTTTACGTTCGTTCATTCAAGAAACTGCGTTGAAGCGTGGGGCACACACTGGACCGGTACAAACCAGTCTCGCGTGGCGCGGTACAACGGCGCAATTGGCCGTTGGCCGTACGAGCGGGCATATCCACAGGTGTGGACGCCGGATCGCGCTAAGCGCGAAATTCAATACAACTGCTTTTGGACTTGGCCGGGCGTGTGGTCTGGGCCCGAACAAGCAGGCCAGATTGCACGGTACGGAGGAAACGCGACATGGGGGATTGTCGCTTTCGACGGGCTTCGCATTGCGTAGCGCGAGGCCGACTAACAGCTGGCTGCCAAGTACTGCGTTTGCCGCCAGCCCTCATCTCATGACTACTAGGAGTATTACGACACACGGCCGCTCGCGCAACCTCCAATTCACCGGATCGTCGTGAGAAAAGTCCCGATCATGAGGCGTTCTGGCTATTTTAACGGCATGATCGCACCCCCCCAGGACTTCCGGCTGGCCCTCGCCGACGCCGTTGGCGCATACGAAGCATCCGGCAATATGGGTGTTCTGATGAAACGGCTTCACGAACTTCGCGACGCCGTGATGCCCGACGCCCTCGTGAGCGCGGCCGAGCCTTGGCTTCACATGCCAGAGGTGGCAGGGCCGCTGTACGAGCGCATTGTGGAAGACCAGCCGAAAAACGCACGGGCAATAGTGATCCTTGCAAATGCCTACTGGCTGTCTGGGCGCGGTCCTGAAATCGTGGGCGACCTGGCCGCGCGCGCACTCAGCGTCGATCCAGAAAATCGCGGCGCCTGGCATATGTGGGCGTTGACCGAGGGCAACCCGCGAGATCGCACCACTCGCTGGCTCCAGGTCACGCAGCGATTTCCGGCAGACCAACTCGCCAAGGCCGCACTGGCCGACAACGCCGCTTCACTGGCCGGCGCCGAACATGATCGTGAAGCGCTGCAACTGGCGATCAAAACGTACGAGGAGTTGCGCGCAGCTTCGACCTCAACCGAACAGCAAGGCGCACTCGATAAAGCGCTGACGACATTACGCGGTTGGAAGTTGTAGTCCAACAAATGGTGAGTCTGCGATCAAAATCCCGGCGCACCTTGGCCGGGATTTTCTATAGAATCGTTTCATGCAACAAGTTCAGGGACGGGCCACGGTCGCTGGATTTCCGTCGGACACATAGCGCCCATTTGGTCCGGGTTTATCCAGCGCGTCGAGTGTTGGTTTGAGCTTGGTGCCGCCCTGCAACTGAACGCGCGGCAGTGAATGCGGATTGAATTGCGGATCGTACGGGCTTCGCGCCGGGCCGCCTGCGACCTCAAACACCGCTTCATTGCTGTACTTCACCTCGCGCTTGCTCTTCTTGTCAAACCAGCTGCCGCTGAACGCGAGCGCCCGGTTTTTTGGCCAAAGACCATATGGCAGCGCAAAGCCTCGAATCTTGTAACCGGGTACGGCCGAGTCGATCGCCATCGCACCGCGGGCGAGCTGTTCCTGCACAACGGCGTCGGAATATTTGTTGAGCTGCGCGTGCCAAAGCGTGTGATTGCACAGATCGAAGCCTTGCTGCTGAAGGTACTGCACCTTCTTGAAGCGCCATTCGGACTTCTGCCCGTCAATTCCCTTCTCACCAAAGAAGGCGTGCCCGACCTGCGCAGCCGGAAGCATGCAGAACACACCGCGCGGTTTCCAATCCGGATGCACCTTCATGAAGTCGTTCAAAATACCGAGCGCGCTTTTCGGATCGATGATCAACTGACCACCCTTCTCGATGTAACTGAACTGACTTGGTGAGGCATCATCGAATGTGAAGAGCACCGGCGACTTTCCAGTCGGGATGTCAATTTTCCGGTCGAGATAATCGCCGAGGCTGATGGGCACGTAGCCGCGAGCGTGCAACTCGGTGAGCTCAGCGAGGAACCGTTCGCGCGACACTTTGTATGTGCCGTCCGCGTCGACCACCTGATGCCATTCGACGATGGGAATACGCCCCATTTCGTTTGGGACAAGCGGCACGCCCCCGTTGGTTGCGTGTGCGTTGTCACTTGCGGGTGTAACGCCACGTACTGCAGAAGACGCGGCAGCGGGTGCGGTTGGGCGCACGACTTTCTTCTTGATCGCGTTACTCTGACCGGGCAATGGCAACCCAAGCACGACGACAACCAACAGAGCTGACGCACGCTGGGTAAAACAAAGAGACGATCGGGTTTTGAAACGAAGCATTATCGAGTGGTGTCAAACGGGGAGACGATGATGGACCTTCCACAAAGTAACGACTCAAATGCTACGCCCTCATTAACGGGCGCCATTCCGGACAGCCCTAAGAAGGCGCGCTGGAGTTGGCGAACGCGTTTGCGTCCCCCGCGCTGGCACCGCTGGTCGAAAAAGCGGGTCATTCTGCTGCTCGTTTTCCTCTCCGTTGCGGTCGCAACACCAGCGACCTGGTGGACCACCTGCGGATTTGAGGGATGTCCAACCGTAACAGAACTTCGCACGTGGCACCCCACGGAAGGTGGCGCGGTACTCGATGTCAACGGACAGCTGCTTGGCCCGCTCGTGCCGGTCAAACGCGTGAACGTGCCGCTGTCGAAAGTTCCGCTCACGGTGCAGAACGCATTTATCGCCGTCGAAGACCGGCGCTTTCACACACACCACGGCGTTGACTGGCGAGGTGTTGGCCGCGCGACGCTCGTCAACATTCGCGCGTTGGGCGTACGCGAAGGCGCGAGCACGATCAGCATGCAACTCGCCAAGAATGTGTTCCTCGCGGATCGCGCGTCGGAACGCAGTTTCGGTCGCAAGTTTCTCGAATGGCGTTATGCAGGGTTGCTCGAAAACGCCCTCACCAAAGACCAAATCCTCGAGCGCTACCTGAACGCCATCTACCTCGGCAATGGCGTATACGGTGTTGAGGGCGCCAGTCGCGATTTGTTCGGCAAGAGTATTTCCAACGTCACGTTGGCCGAAGCGGCGATGTTGGCCGGACTGCCGAAGGCCCCGTCGTCGTATTCGCCGCGTCGCGATCTCGAGAAAGCGCGCACGCGTCGCGACGTCGTGTTGACCATCCTCGAACGGGAAAAAGTTGCGCCGCGCGCCGCGATTGTGGCGGCGCACGCGTTCGCTGTCCGCGTAGTTGCGGAAGAATGGGTGCCGCAACGACTGACGGATTCGTGGGCGCTTGAAATTGTACGGGTGAGTGTCGATTCGCTGCGCGCGAAGGGTGTTATTCCGGAAGGTTTGACCAACGCAAATCTTGTCGTGCGCACCACGTTCGATCGGAAAGCGCAGCGCGCGGCCGAACGTTCGGTGTTGCATGGCGCCGCACAATTGGATGCTGAACGTGGAGTATGGGCGGGAAGCGGCGCGGCACAGGCGCAAGGCGCGCTCGTCGCACTTGATCCAACAACTGGTGCAATTCGTGCAATTGTTGGGGGTCGGAACGTTGAACGCAAAGGATTCAATCGCGCGCTGCTCGCCCATCGGCAACCGGGAAGCGCGTTCAAGCCATTCGTCTACGTCACCGCGTTGCAGCAAGGATACACAACCGCCACGATGGTGGATGACGATCCGATCAGCATAGAGACGGGACGCGACATCTGGACGCCAACCAACTTTGGCGACGAATACGCGGGTCGCATTACGCTGCGGCAAGCATTGGTGCGTTCAGCGAATGCGGCAACCGTTCGCGTAAGCAGCGACATCGGCATCAATCGTGTGGCGAACATGGCGGCGCTACTCGGCATTCATAGTCCGTTGCCACAGGTTCCCGCTCTCGCGCTTGGTGCGGGCGAAGTGACACCCATGGAAATCACGGCGGCCTACGCACCGTTTGGTAACGGCGGATATCGCGTGACACCACACATGATGGTGCAGGTGAGTGATGCCTTCGGGCGTGAATTGTGGCACGGACAGACACCGGCTACGGCTCGGGTGATTGACAGCTCCGACGCGTTTCTGGTGACGTCGATGTTGCGCAGTGTCGTGGACGATGGAACGGGTCGCGCCGTACGCAGCGCGGGAATTCGTGGTCCGGTTGCCGGGAAAACCGGCACGACCAATGACGGCGCCGATGTGTGGTTTGTTGGTTACACGCCAACGTTGGTTGCGGCAGTCTGGTTTGGACTCGACACGCCGCAACCATTGAGTAGTTCCGCTACTGGTGGACACTTTGCGGCGCCCGCCTGGAGCGAGTTCATTCGCGATGGTTGGCATTCACCCAGTCGTGATGTCGCCTGGCAACCACCCAGCTCGTTGTTGCCGATACAAATCGATGTCGCGAGCGGCACGCTTGCGTCCGATTGGTGTGGCGAGTCGCGCAAGGAATGGTTTAAGCCAGGCACGGAACCGCGCACACAGTGCAACGGGCTGACGGCCGACCTGAATGCTGGTTGGGAAGGCATCCGCAGTGTGATCGCCGCGATCCCGGGCGACGAACGTGCTGCGCGATCGTCGCGTGATCGCGCTGACCGCGCCGACCGATCGTCGCCCGATCGCGCCGACCGATCGTCGCCCGATCGCGCCGACCGAAATGCGCGCGGTCGCAGTTCACGTTCGGCGGATGATGAAATCAGCAACGCCATCAGCGACGTTGCGCGGAAGATCGGCCAATCGCAATTCACGCAACAGCTGGCGCGCAAATTGATGGACGGCATACGCGCCGCGTCGCGCGAAAGTGCCAACGCGATCCGTGAACAGAAGAAACAGACGGAACGCGAACACGCACAGCAGATGGCACGGCAGCGCGCGGCACTAAAGAAAGTGCTAGCGGGAGCAGTCGGGGTCGAACCGGAGGCACGACAGCACTGACGCTAACACCGGCACTGCAGCCAAATGGCCGAAGAACTAAAAAGCAGCCTAATAGCCCAATAGGCCACGCAGCTTACGCTGCAGCCTAAGTGCCGAAGAACGGACTGCAGCCAAACGGCCGAAGAACTAAAAGCAGCCTAATCGCCCAATAGGCCACGCAGCTTACGCTGCAGCCTAAGTGCCGAAGAACGGACTGCAGCCAAATGGCCGAAGAACTAAAAAGCAGCCTAATAGCCCAATAGGCCAC
>JBDUBA010000112.1:0-6402 GCA_040004335.1 Gemmatimonas sp. | reverse complement strand
CCGGCAATGCTGGCACCATCGGCGTCGTCCAAGGGTACCTCTGGCATCTGCAGCACATCACGCAGGAAAGGCAGCAGTTCGTCGATGGCACGCACAGCGACGCCAATATGGGCGATGCGCGTACCTCGGCGTTGGAATTCAGGCATGTCGACTAATCGGTGTGCTGGGGAACTGAGTATTCATCAAGTCGAGCCGCGCATGGCCGGTCAAATCCGGCTTGAGCGCAACGGAGCAGACGATGGCGAACGCGATGGAAGTTACTGATGACAATTTTGCTACGGAGGTTGAGGGCAACCAAGGCCTTACTGTAGTGGATTTCTGGGCAACGTGGTGCGCGCCGTGTCGCATGATTGCGCCAATGGTCGAGCAGCTGGCCTCGGATTACTCTGGCAAAGTTCGTGTGGCCAAGCTGGATGTTGATTCGAACCAGAAGACCGCGATGAAGTTCAACGTGCGGTCCATTCCAACGATCCTGTTTTTCAAGGATGGCAAGTTGGTTGATCAGGTGGTTGGCGCAGTGCCGAAGCCGGCGTTGGAAGCGAAGTTCAAGGAACACGCCTGAAAAGGCGACGCGTAATCAAAGGCTAATGTTGCAGCACGGGGCCCGGGCAATCGCTCGGGCCTCGTTGTTTTGTAGCGATCTCGCACGCTGATTCGGAACTGTACGACGCAAACGGGCCTCGCTGTTTTATAATGAATTTCCCGCCCGCGCCTGCGCTTCCGGCATCGTTCTCCCCGCTCGCCGTGTCTGATGACTGACCGACCGTTAGCAGCAGACATTCACGGAAACGAAGGGCCGCCGGATGACGAAGTGAGCGAAACCGTCGGTGCTACGATGCAGATGCAGGATGCGCACCAGGATGCGCACCAGGACGCGCCTGACGTGGTTGATCTCGGGGCCATCGCCGCAGACGAGTTGACCGATCACGAGCGCATCGCGCCAGGACTCGCGGCTCAGGCCAGCCGCATGCTTCCGGACGCCGCCATTCCCGGCGCGCTCCACGTCGTCAGCACTCCGATTGGTCACCTCGGCGACATTTCAATCCGCGCTCTCGCCGTGCTGCACCAGGCGTCGGTCATTGCCTGCGAAGACACTCGGCACACACGAACGCTGTTGTCCCGATACGGCATTCGGACCGCAACAATCGCCGTGCACGAACACAACGAGGCGCAAGCCTCACCCGCCATCATTCGGCGACTGCAGGTGGGCGAGGCAGTCGCCCTGGTCAGTGACGCCGGCACGCCGCTGCTTTCGGACCCAGGTGCACGCCTTGTGCAATCGGTGGTGAACGCCGGCCTCCGAGTCGTCCCAGTGCCCGGGGCTTCGGCCCCCTTGGCGGCCCTCGTGGCCTCAGGCATTTCTCCATATCCGCACACCTTCGTAGGCTTCCTTGCCCGGAAAGGCGAAGAACGGAAATCGGGCCTGGCCGCGTGTGCACGATCACCGCACACGACCGTCTTGTTCGAAGCCCCGTTGCGTCTGGTCGACACGCTGCGTGATTTGGCGCAAGCGGCTGGGGCCGAGCGGATGGCCGCCGTCGCTCGCGAAATCACCAAACGCTTCGAGGAGATTAAAAGGGGAACGCTGGCCGAACTCACTGCGTACTATCAGGATACGCCACCACGCGGGGAGATTGTTATCGTGCTGGCAGGCGCCGCACTTGAAGCTCCCACCGAACAAGCTCTGGAAACACGCGCGGCGGCGCTGCGGGCAGAAGGCAAAAGTCCGCGTGACATCGTGTCCGAACTGGTATCGTTACACGGCGCGACTCGGAATCTCGCCTATAAGCTGGCGCACTCCCGTGATTCCTGAAATTGCTTAACGCGCACGCAGCGTGTCCACCTTCTTTTCCATGAAATCGTTTTGTTGATCGCACACCGGCAGATACTTGCAGTCGCTACCGTTTTCGCGAGTTTCGCGGTTTTTGGCGCAACGCGTCCATCCAGCGTGCACGCGTCACTGGTGTCGACGCCGCGCGCGTTGCTGTTGGTGACGGGCAAGGTGTCGCAGTCGACGGTGCAGAGTGCGGTGATGTCGATGCCAAAGACGTCGCTGCCGATCAGGCCGAGCGCTGCGATGTCTGTGAAATCGCCTGGCCGATTGGCGATTGCGCGATTGCAGTACGACGGCGGTGGCGACTGGTACGCGAATCCCTCCAGCATTCCAAACCTGCTCCGCGCGATTGCCGAACGCACCGCGCTGCCCGTTGAGCGCACCGAAGGCCGTGTGCGTCTCACCGACTCCGCCGTGTTCGACTATCCGTTTCTCCACGTGACGGGACACGGGGAAATCAAATTTTCCACTCTCGAAATCGAACGCCTGCGCGAGTATCTCAAGCGCGGCGGATTTCTGCACGTCGACGACAACTACGGCCTGGACGAAAGTTTTCGCCGCGAAATTGCGAGAGTCTTTCCCGATCGGCCGCTGATTGATGTTCCACGCAATCACCCGATTTACCATATCGTGTACGACATGCCCAGTGGGCCACCAAAGATTCACGAACACGACGGAAAACCCGCCCAGGGCCTTGGCATTTTCATCGGCAATCGTCTTGCCGTGTATTACACCTATTCCGCGGACCTCGGCAATGGTTGGGAAGATGTTGGCACCTATCCCGATCCGCCGGCCGCGCATGAACAAGCACTGCGTATGGGTATCAACCTGTTCACATACGCTGCCACTAGCCGAGTGACTCCATGACAGCTCCCGCCGCACGAGTCCACGACGTCAACGCGAACACGCTGGTCAGTCGTGTCGCGCACGAACAGCAGGCACTCCGCACAAGATTTGTTGGAACGCTGGCACTGGCCGGTGGTGCGGCCGCCGCGGTTGTTGCCGCAATTGGTGCGTGGATGTTGGCCGACAGTCGTTGGCTCTCGCTGCCGCGCGGAGTTCCGCTATTGGTTTGGCTGTTCGGCGCAGCTCTTGCTGCAGGCGCCGTGTATTGGATGCGTCGGCAGGAAGGCGATAAACAAAGTCTGAAATCGATTGCGAGCGCCATTGAGTCCGAACAAGGACTTCGCAGAGGATCATTGCGTGGTGCGCTCGAAGTTGGAAGCGACGGAGTGTTTGGCCGATTCGCCGCACAAAACATCGCCGCTAAACTTCCAGACCGAACGACATTGGTTCCCGAAGTACGCGGCAAACTGGCGCAACGTTTGGCAATCACTGGTGGTGCCGCAGCGCTAGGTGCGGTGTTGCTGGTGTTGAGCGCGCGCACCGCGAGTGATGGTTTTGCCGCGGTTGTTCATCCCGTTGATGCATGGCGCGGATTGTTGTTGCCCGCACTCGGGTTTCCCGGATTGCCCGCATCGGTACCGCGAGGGATGCCGTTGACGCTACACATTGCCGCTGAAGGACGGAGCACTGTGACAGTGTCGCGTCGCGCACCGGGCGAAGCCTGGACGGACACGACGTTGCAAGTCGATCCAAAAACGGGGCAGGCACTGCTCGCACTGGGACCGGTACGCGCGCCGATTGCACTGCGCGCCACTGATGGTCGTGCACCGGCCGCCGAAATCACATTGTCAATTGGTGATCGCGGTTGGGTGGGTGATGTGTCGCTGCAGGCGATTTATCCCGCGTACCTGGGTCGTACCAACGAAACGTTGGAAGCGGTGTCGCCCCTGCGTGTTCCGCGTGGCACGGTGTTGGTGGTGAGTGCAGAACAACATGGTGGTGCGCGCGACGCAGTCATGAGCAGCGGCAAAGACACCGTGCGATTTGCAGCAACCAGTGACACGGCGAAAGTAGAAGCACGCTTTACAGCCGATCACGACGGCGTGTGGCATTGGACAGCTGGTGGGACGGCAAAAACCGCGGGCGCCTCAGTCGGCGCATCAATGTTGCCGGAGGTTCCGGAAGATCTCGCGCTGGTGATTGCTCCCGACGCGGTCCCACAGGTTGCGATTCTGTCACCGATGTCGGATACCGCGATTGGCACCAGTGGCACGCTGCCGCTGGCCTTTGAAGCGTTGGATGATCATGGCGTCACGAAAATCATGTTGACCGTGTGGCGCGAAGCGGCCGCAGATGTTGGGAAGACGGTAGCTTCGGCCAATATCAAGCGCGATCAATTGCTGGTTGCGCAACCGGACGGCCCGGTATGGGGCGGACAGGGTGGATTGCCACTGGCGCAACAGAATCTCGAACCGGGTGATCGTTTGCATCTGATTGCAACGGCAACCGACAATTCGTTGTGGCATCAAACCGGCGAAAGCGCGGAATTGGTGTTGCGTGTTCCGTCCATTGCCGAACAGCGTGACCGCGCGCGCGACCTGGGTGATTCACTGGCCGCGCAAGCACAGCGTCTCGCGTCGGCTGAAAAGAAATTGCAGCAGTCCACTTCGGAGGCGTCGAAGTCGCGCGATCTGAAAGGCGGTGAATCGGGGCAGGGCGACCAATCGAATGGCGGCGATAAGGGCGCGAAGGGCAAAGAAGGCACGATGTCGTTCTCCGCGGCCGAACGCTCCAAGCAAGTTGCGCGGGATCAGCGTGATCTGTCGGCCAAGTTGGATAGCATGAAATCGAGTGCCAAGGAACTGGAACAACGGCTGCGCGATGCGGGCGCACTGGACACTGCGTTAGCCAAACGTATGCAAGACGTGCAAAAGTTGTTGCGCGACGCGATGACGCCCGAAATGCAGAAACAATTGACCTCGTTGGACAACGCGTCCGAGCGTTTGAGCGGAACCGAAGCGCAAAAGAGCATGGAGCAGCTGGCGGCGCAGCAACAACAAATGCGCGAACAGTTGGAAAAGAGTGCGGAGATGCTGAAACGCGCTGCGATGGAAGGCACGATGGAAACGCTGCGTGACGAAGCGCGTGACCTGGCCGACGCACAGCAAAAATTGGCTGACAAACAGGCGGGCAAGCCGAATTCCGCGAACAAACCATCCGCGTCCAACAAGCAGACCGGCGCTGACAAGAGTGCAACGCCGCAGCGCGAATTGAGCGCGAAAGAATTGGCGGAGCGTTCGAAGGATCTTGAGAAAGAAGTCGAAGCGTTGGCGAAGAAACTTGAACAACAAGGAGCCAAGCCTGGTGCGGAACACGCGCGTCAGGCGGAGCAACAGCTGGAGAAGGCAGCGTCCGAGGCCGACAAAGCGGCGAAGGAAGCGCAGCAAGATGCCGATCAGCAGAACAAGGATCCGAACGGCAAAAAAGACGACGAGCTCGCGAAAGCAATGGGCGCGCAGCAGGGGCAATCGTCAAAGCCGGGCGAACAAGGGAAGTCTGATCAGCAAAAGGCGGGCGAAAAGCAACAAGGACAGCAAGGCCAACAGGGTCAACAAGGCCAACAGGGCCAGCAAGGGAAGCCACAAAGCGGACAGCAGGGCGGCCAACAACAAGGGGGCCAACAAGGACAACAAGGCGGTCAGCAACAAGGCGGCCAGCAGAGTGGCGGCCAACAAGGTTCAAGTGCACAACAATCGGCCGACGCAATGGACAAGGCGGCAGATCAACTGGCACAGGCCCGTGAATCGCAAGTTGACGCGTGGAAAAACGAACTGTCGCAAACGCTCGATAAATCGATCAACGAAACGATGCAGTTGGCCAAGCAACAGGCGGCCCTCGAAGATCGCATGAAGAAACAAGGCGGCAGCGCGCAAGGCATGCAGGGCGAACAGGGCGCCATCCAACAGGGCGTGCAACAGGCCGCGCAGAAACTTGAACAGGCGGGGCGTGAGTCGTCGCTGTTGTCGCAGCGTTCACAAAAGGCGATGGCCGACGCTGCCAAACGCACCGAGCAAGCCACGAAGGCCGCTGGGCAAGCCGACGGTGACGCGGCGCAGCAAGCAATGAAGGATGCGACCGAATCATTGAATCAGGCGCTCAGCTCCCTCGTGCGCGATCGCGAAAAGGTGAACTCGGCCGAATCGGCGTCGGGCTTCACCGAGATGATGGAGCAACTCAAGAAACTTGGACAGCAACAAGGCAACCTCAATTCAGCAATGCAGGGGTTGAACATGTTGCCCGGCGGAGCGCAGGGGGCACAGGCGCAGCAGCAGGCACGTCAGTTGGCGAAACAACAACGCGAAGTTGCGCGCAGCCTTGATGACGTCGCAGATGCGGACGCCAGCGGTCGCATGGAGCAACTCGCCAAAGAAGCGCAGCAAGTTGCACAAGCGATGGAACGGAGCGGGCCCGATCCTGTCGTGGCCGCCCGTCAGCAACAGCTGTATCGCCGTTTGCTTGATGCGGGAAAATTCCTGGAGCAGGACGAGCGCGACGACCAGGGACCGCGCGAAGCGAAAACCGGTGACAACACACTTTCAAAGGCGCCCGCCGACGGAGTACAATCGGGCAAAGCGGCGAACAAGTTTGCCGCGCCAACGTGGAACGAGCTGCGCGGACTGGGTGCGGAAGAACGCCGCCTCGTTCTGGAGTATTTCCGTCGC
>JBDUBA010000037.1:0-21509 GCA_040004335.1 Gemmatimonas sp. | reverse complement strand
GGCTCTGCAAACCCCACGTGATCGTTGCGGTGCTGGTTTGCGGAGTGAGGACGCCGCCAAGGATGGACTGTGCTGTACCAGTCCATGAGTCAGCATAAATCAGCACGTTTGATGCGAGTTGCAATGTCGCGCGCCCACCGGTGCGCAGTCCCGCATCCACGCTGACACCTACGGTTACCGGGTTGAGTGACGGAACCTCGCTTGGCGCGACGTACGTTGCACCGAGCGATCCGCCAACGACGGTGCCGTATGTTGGTGTCCCGCCAGGCGTACTGTTTACGGTCCAGGTATTTACGGTGAAGTTGCCGCTCACACATCGGCCGAGTCGGGTTTGTCCGTTTGTTCCAGGAATGGCCACGGTTGGACAATCCAGCGCGGACAAACTGAGCGAACCCTGCACCGGTACCCCAGCGCTTCCCGGAACCAAAAGAAAACCTGCCAACAGTCCCCAGCCGGAAAAGTGGGTGGTGGTGACTGTCAACGTCTTGTTCGAAGCGCTGTACGTGCCTGACATCAGCTTGCGCCAAAAGCCCGTTGATTCCTGGGTTGCGACGGCGAGCACGTCGGGCGAAGTACCGGCCAACTCCTCATCGGAAATTCGAAACACTAGTTGCACGGGCGCAACAAACGTTTGTCCTTCGGGCAGCAGTTGATAACCCTGGCCCAGTCCACCCGGCGCCTCGTTGGTAATGGGCTGAATGGTGATGGCAACACTTGTCGTGAGCGCATTGGCCGGAATGATCACGGTCAATTGGCCATCGGCACTCGCAACAGTACCACCAGCCGGCCCAATGGTCAGCGTTGATGCCGTGCCAGCAGGCGTACCAACGGCGGTTGCGAACGGTGCGCTGTTCGCGGCGCCTGGGGTAACCGTCAACACTGCCGATCCACTCTGACCTTCGCTGGTTGCCGTGATCGTGGAGGTACCGGGCGCGAGTGCCGTGACGGTTCCCGCAACGTCAAAGGTCCCAACGCCCTGATTGCTGCTGGACCACGTGACGATACGGCCCGCAAGCGCGTTGCCAGCTGCATCACGAATCACCGCGGTCGCTGCGGTGGAACCACCAGCAGCAACAGAAGTTGTGGCCAGTGAAATGGAAACGGACGCAACCGGCACCTGCGTGACCGTGATATTCGCGTTGCCACTCTGACCTTCGCTGGTTGCGGTAATCGTAACCGGACCGCCAACGGAGACGCCGGTCACGAGCCCCGACGTCGACACAATCGCGATCGCATTGTTGCTCGACGTCCAAATCACTGCGCGCCCTGTCAGCACTGTGTTCGACGCATCGCGCACCGTCGCCGAATACTGCGTCGTTGAACCGGCCGCGATCGAAGCTGCGCCGCCCGACACGAGAATCGATGCCACGGGTGCTTGTACAGCAACCGAAACAGTTCCGGCAACACCCTCACTCGTTGCGGTGATTGTCGCCGATCCACCAGCGACGCCGGATATCAATCCACTTGCGGATACCAACGCGACAGTTGATGCACTGCTTGTCCACGTTATCGATCGGCCGCTCAGAACATTTCCTGAAGCATCCTTAACCTGAGCCTCGGCCTGCGCTGTTTGCCCAACGCTGAGTGTGCCGTTTGCGAGTGTCACTGTAACAGCGGCAACCGTTGGCGGCGCAACGGTACCGGTTGATTCACCACCGCCGCAGGCGGCTGCGAGCAGCAACACTACGTTGCACAGTACTGCTGTAATGCGCTGCATTCGGGTCGCGTCCACGTTAGCGCTTTCCGCCAAACGGTGTGTGCAACGAGAATCCAAGATCGAACGTGACGTAGTTGACCGCCTGTTGTGTTGGAGCAACCGGCGTGACGACGCCGGGTATCTTGGCTTTGAAGTTCTGACCAACGTACCGCATCTGCGGCGTCAGACTGAGAAACCCCAGCAACGCGTAGTCGAGGCCGACGCCTATTTCATAGCCTGGTGTCTTGTCGGTGCTCAACACATTCGACTCTGAACCGCCGTATCCGCCCTGGAGATTGTTGAACGTCACGCCGCCTTTAACGAACGGACGGAACAGCGATATCTTCGGCAAGCCGAGCTTCACGCCGGCCGTGACGCCCTGCATTGTGTACTTGCCGTCGCTCTGACAGGTATCGGTCTCGCAATCGAACTTCACCTGGTCGAAGCCACCGTAAATGCCGATCGGACCAAAGCCGAGCACAACGTCAAGTCCATAACCGAATCCATTTTTCGCGCCCGCGATCAAGGTGCCCGTGTCTGCCGGCTGCGCCTTGGCAAACGCCCCGATTGGCAGACTCCCCGTACCACGTAGACCAATCGAGATTGACTGCGCCGACCCCGATGACGCGAGCAGCACAAGCGACGCGAACAACGGTGCAACAAGCATTCGTGAATTTTTTTTCATGAAGAGCTCCGGGAATGTCATGGTCATGCTCATGGAAGTGTTTTCACGGCGAAATTGTTTGCCGGGAGTGGATCGGGCGTGTCGCTCAATGCGAACACAGCGACGCGCACCGGAACCTCGGCCATGCGGGCCGTGGTGGTGATCAGGATGTCGCGAGAACTCCGCACCGGGAGATCGCCGAGCTCACAGCTCACTCGTGCGTTGAGTGTGTTCACCGGGCTTGGACTTGGTCGGCACGCGGTCGGCACCTGCTGTACTCCAACGCCAATCGGCAGCATGATCTCGATGCGAACGGCACGTGCGGCGCTTTCGGTCGCAACCACGATGCGAACGCTGAGCGATCCGCCTGGCTTCGCCTCCGTGACGGTGAGTGTTTGCACCCGCACGTCAGCCTGCCAGACCAGCGGCGCTTGATGGTGCCAATCGAGCGCCGTGATGAGCAGCGTCGAGATAAGCAACGTGGGAGTTCGAACTGGCATGCGAAGCCGATTGATGGGGGGAAACGGAATTGCCTCTAGCGCTGTACTTGTTGCGGTCTGGCGCGGCCGGTACAATCGACGGACAAGCTCGGTCGAGGCCGTCATCTGCGGTTCAGCCCGGGTATCATCTCGTCGTCATCTGGACTTAAGACGTTGCGGCTACACACGTTCGGCGGCCTGCGATTGGAAAATGCCGAGCGAAGCGCGGAGGTCACGCCGCGTCCTCGCGCGCTCGCGCTGCTTGCAATCCTTGCGGTAGCCGGACAAAAAGGGGTTAGTCGTGAGCAGCTGCTCGGTGTGTTGTGGCCCGAGTCTGACCCCGACCGTGCGCGACACGCGCTCTCGCAAACCCTCTACAGCCTTCGACGCGACCTGAACGCCCAGATCGTTCTCTCCACGCCCGAGCTGCGACTCGATAGGGAACAGGTGACGAGTGATGTCGGGTCGTTCCGCGACGCGGTTGCTGAACGGAGATGGCGGGACGCAGCAGAGCTCTACGCCGGCCCCTTCCTCGATGGCTTCTATCTCGCCGATGCGGCCGAGTTCGAGCGGTGGGTGGAGTCCGAGCGCGCAGCTTTCACCGTCGATGCGCTGCGCGCGATTGAAATCGTAGCAACGGAAGATGCTGCTGCCGGGGCGTCCGAGCAGTCTCTCGACGGCTGGCGTAGACTCACTCGTTTTGATCCAATCAACAGCCGCGTGGCCGCATCATTCATGGAGCTGTTGCTCGCGCGCGGCGACCGTGCGGCGGCGCTCGCGCATGGCAAGGCGCATATCGAGCTCCTGCGTCGCGAGCTCGATACCGAACCCGACGCGGCGATCGAACAGCTCATGGTGCGGCTTCGTGACGTAAACGGCGCGCCTCCGTCCGCAACGGCGGGGCGTCCCGCGCGTGGAGATGCGCCTTCAGCACCGCTCGCACCAATGGCGATGACCCGCGACGTTCCACGTTCCGCGCGGCGCGCACTTCGTGCGGCCGGTGTCGCTGCTGCGATTGCTGTCGTCGCACTAACTGTCGCTTTCGCGTGGCGCACTGCGACAACGCATAGCGCCGCGGCGCAGCGAGTGCTGGCCGTGGGGCGAATCCGCGATCTCGTTACGCCCGATTCCTCAACGGCCGGCACGGTATTGAGCGAAATGCTTGCGACCAGCCTGGGCCGGCTGCACGAGTTGCAAGTCGTCTCCAACTCGCGCATGCTTGAACTGTCGCCGCGTGACGGTGATACGGCGCGCACAGCGTTTACAGAGGCCGCGCGCCGTGCTGGAGCGACGGAAATTCTCGAGGGAGAGTTGATTCCGCTGGCCGGCACGCAGCTTCGGCTCGCCGTTCGGCGCGTAGAGATCACGCAAGGACTGGTGCGCGGTGGTTATCAAGCCACTGGCAACGATCGGTTTGCGCTCTTCGACAGTGTCACGATGCTGATCGCCGCCGATCTGCGAATGAACGCATCAGGAGGAACGCTTGCCGACGTGAGCACGCGGTCGCAACTGGCGTACCGGCAATATGACGACGGACTGCGCGCGTTCTATCAATTCGACTCCTACGCCGCCAACCGACTCTTTCACTCGGCAATTCGTGAAGATTCGATGTTCGCGATGGCTACGTATTACGCGTGGCGCTCGGCGGTGTTGGTGAACGCGGCCGATCAGGATTCACTCGCCGGCCGCGCCGTCGCGCTTGCACCACGAGCTTCGGATCGCGATCGCCTGCTCATCCTCGCGCACGTTGGACGATCGCGATTGGATCCGCGCGCAGTTGCCGCGGCCGACACGCTCGCTATGCGATACCCGAACGACCCCGAAGCACTCAATCGCGCGGCCGATGCAACGAACGACCTGTCGCGATCGGTCGCACTGCTCAACCGATCAATCGCGCTCGATTCCGCAGCCGGAATCTCGCCGTCGTTGGTGTGTCGTATCTGTGAAGCCTTCAACCTTCTCGCTGCGCGTTATGAGTGGGCCGACTCCGCCGCCGCCGCCGAGCGAGCGCTGAAACGCTGGACCGTGCTGCGTCCCGAGGACAGCGCGCCATGGTTGCAACTGGCCGATCATCTGGTAGGAGTCGGGAAACGCGCTGCCGCCATGCTCGCGCAGCAACGTGGTGAGTCGCTCGGAGGAAAGTCCTCTCCATTGCGTGAATTGATCTGGGATCTCCGCACCGACAACGTTGACGCCGTCGGACAACAATGTCGTGTCGGGCTCGCGGGCGGAAACGCGGAGCAATACGGAACCTATCGTTGGTATTGCGTGATCGGCCTTCGCATGCAGGGCCGGTATCGGGACGCACTTCAACTGGCGCGTGATGGACAAATTCCGGAAGCCGGCACGATTCGCCGCGGCATTCCGCCGGATCCCGTGCACTCTGCCATTCTGGACTTGGAGATGGGTCGACCGTTGGTGGCCGCGACCGGCCTTGCCACAATCGGTGCTCTCGGGGCCGACAGCATGCGATTTGGCGAAGGACAACGCGCACGGGCAAACGCCTGGCGGTTCACGCTCGCGGCGACGGCGCTCGTGGCCGGACATGACACGATTCACGCCCGGGCGATGGCCGACTCCATCGAGGCGGTTGGGCGGCGTAGCCTCTACGGACGCGACCCGTTGTTGCATCATTTCATTCGGGGGCTTCTGCTCGCGTCGTCGAAACAACCGGCGCCCGCGCTTCAACAATTTCAAGCCGCCGTGTTCTCGCCGACCAACGGCTACACGCGCATCAACTACGAAACCGCAAAAGCACTGCTCGCGCTCAATCGGCCCGCCGAGGCGATTCCGGTGCTTCGCGCTGCGCTGCACGGCGGGATTGAGGGTTCAGGCTTGTATCTCACGCGAACCGAAACACACGAGCTACTCGCGCAGGCGTTCGACGCGGCGGGTCAGCGCGACAGCGCCGCAGCACACTACGCGAACGTCGAACGTGCCTGGCGCGCGTCGGATCCCATTTTGCAACCGCGATATGAAGCGGCGCGGCAATGGCTGCTGCGCGCGGGACGATTGCGGCGCTAATCCATGGGAGAGTCCATGCCGCCCTGGAAGTTGCAAACGCTCGGTTCGACTGCACTAATCGGTGCCGATCGCACCATTCCGCTGCACGACCCAATGTTGATTGCTTTCATCGCCGTCCTCGCTGTTGCGGGCGACGCTGGAGTTGCCGAGGGCGAACTGCAGCTGCTTCTCACACCCGATGCAAAACGGGAAGCCGCGCGACGCGAGTTGTCGCGGCTCGTCGGCCGTGTTCGTGAACTGCTGGGAGAGTCGTCGCTCTCGACGCGCCCCGGCGAGCGGTACACACTCGCGCCGCAAGCACTGTCGCTTGACGTCGAACTGCGCGCGAATGACAGTGGAGCGGTTTGCGCAGAGTTTTTGCGCGACCTTCGCATTGGTGATGCTCCGGAATTCGATGAGTGGCTGGCTGCAACGCGGCAGCGCGTGCGTGCACGTGTGACAGCAATTCCACAGGGGGTAACGCGCCGGCGCAAACTTGTCGGTGCGGTCGTGGCCGCGGCGGTTCTCGTCGTGGTCGCGAGCGGTTACTACCTGACTGCTCAACGATTGACCGGGTTCGCGCCTGGCGACGTCATCATGCTCGCCGATGTTGCGAATCAAACGGGCGACACACTGTTCGGCCGCGGCATTCTCACAGCGGCGTCCGTCGCTCTGGGAGAGTCGAGGCGCGTGCGGCTCTACTCGCGAGCTCGGTTGCCCGCGGTTTATGCGTTGATGAAAATCAGCGATCGTGCGACGGCGCTCGACTACGAGCTGGCGCAGGATGTTGCCGAGCGAGATCACGTGCGTTGGGTGCTCGGGCTCACTGTTGCACGCGCAACGGAGGGATACCGCATTGGCGCACGCATCGCCGACGTTGACCAACATCTCGAAATCGCCGATCTGAGTACGACGGCGCAAACGAAGAGCAACGTTATCGGAGCACTCGACGAGTTGCTGGTTCGCGTGCGACACGCCTTGGGTGAGTCGCGCTGGATCACTCGACGTGGTCACACCCCACTTCCGCTGGTCACTACGGCATCGCTTGAAGCGCTGCGTTCGTATGCAGAAGGATCGTCCGCGTGGTCGGCCTCTCGATTCGAACAGGCCCGCGAGTTGTGGCAACGCGCCGTCGATCTCGACACAGGCTTCGCGATGGCCTACGGCTCGTTGGGAAGTTGGCACTACTACCACCACGACCGGTTGAAAGGTGAGCACTTCTACGAAGAAGCGCTCAAGAGATCCGCGCGGCTTACTGAGTGGGAGCGGCTGCGGCTGCTCGACGGCCAAGCCACGTATCGCGGCAATCTCGACTCGGCGCTGGTGTTGTCCCGGACGATTGCCGAACGCTTTCCGAGCGTGAACTCGTGGTATGGGTATGGCACGAGTCTCCTGCAGCGCCGGCGGCATGAGGACGCCATCATCTCGTTTCGCCGCGCGCTGACTTTCGATTCGCTGCACGTGAACAGTTGGCTCAATCTTGCGACGTCATCCAAAGCGTTGAATCGATATGACGATGCGATTCGCTTCTACGAAAGGGCCGGACAAATCGATTCGTCGGTGCTGTATACATCCAACATCAACAACGAATACGGAGGCGCGCTTGTACACGCTGGGCGATTGGCCGACGCCGAAGCGGTGTTCCGGCATATGGTGGCGGGAGACGAAATTTCCAATCGAATGCTTGGATTGCGATCGTTAGGCTGGCTCGCGCTCTGGCAGGGCCGGTTATACGAAGCGATCGGGAATTTCCAGCAGTCCATTGAGGCCGCGCATCAAGCGAACAACCCGCTTGGTGAAGGTCGCAATCGGATGTTGCTCGCCGGCGTGTATCGAACGGCGAACCGCATGGCCGATGCGAATGCAGAGATTACGCGCGCGCTGCTGCTTGCGCGCGAGCCGACGTTTGATCCGAACATGCTTGCGGCACTCGTCTTCACCTGCCAGCAATTGGATCGTTCGCGTGATGCCGAGTCTATTGCCGCGCTGCTCCATCAAAGGGTAAGGCCGGATAGCCGCGTCGATCAGACGGCTGAGGCATACGCGAACGGGGTCGTGATGCTTTTGCACGACCATCCTGACAGCGCGCTCGCCTACTTCCGTCGTGCTGCTGATTTTCCCGTGAGAACGCAGCAACTCATGAGCACCGCCGAAGCGTTTCAGGCACTCGGCCAGCGTGATTCGGTGCGCACCGTTTTGTCCGCGGTGGTGGATGCAGATGGTTTCGGTGCGCAGGCCGAAGATGATTGGCTGCGGGCGCCACTACTACTCGCGGACGCCTTGCTTGCGCTGGGCGATTCAGTGGGAGCGGTGAAGCGATATCAGGACGTCGCGACCAGATGGCGCGACGCGCCACAGGATATGCCGGACCTCGTCAAGGCGCGGTCGCGGCTCGCCGCACTGGCGCGCGTGCGTCGCTAATCACGGCCAGGCACCAACGAGCTCACGACATTTCCGCAATCCGTTGCCGTATGCTTCGAACTTGCATGTTTGATAACCGAACGCAAAGCTTGCGCACTACAGCTTACACGCGTTGGCCGGCGTATTCGGGTTTCGTTCCCACTGGTATGCATCGACCGCAGTCCCGCGCGGCAGGTACGTGAGCGGAAATGTCTTTCCGTCGCGCGTGACCTGAATGTTGATGGAGCGATTTACATCGCCCTGTACCGCGTCAAGCGCCACGGCATAGGTGATTTTGTCGCCGTTCCGCAGCCCCGCTTTCGCCGCTTCCGATCCCGGTTTCAATCCCTGAATAATTTTCTCCGCACCGAGAATTGATTTGTTGTCAAAGCCCAGATCAAACTGACGAATTGGTTTCGTGGTGCGACGGAAACACGGACCGAAATCTTCGGATGCCGGCAACATCAATCCGCCGGACATCATCGACCGGTGTACCGCAATTCCGTCTTCGCCCAGTTCAGTGCGCAATAGTTCGAGCCATGTGTCTTCGCTGAGGGGTTGCGTGCTGTGCGCCTTCACAATCATTGTCTGAATCAGGTCGTCGAGCGAACGTTTGCCGCCCGAAGCCTTGCGAATCTTTCCGTTCAACACGGCAAAGTACATTGCGCCACGATCGTATGGCAGCACACGGATGCGTGTATCTTCCCAAAAGTGCGGGGCAACTTGATCTTCCGGCGTGTTTTTGAGCACGTTCGTGTAGTAACGACTCGCCGTCTTGTTGAGATCATCCAGATATTCGTCCGCCGTCATCAACCCAGCGCGCCACGGCAGCAGTGCCTGATAAAACACAGCGTTGCCTTCATCGTACCAATTTCCAATTCCATTGGCGGTCCACGTGTGCGTCATCTCGTGACCAAGAATGGACTTGAGACTTTCGCCAGTAACGCCCGTGCCGTACGTGACAATGAACGAATGCGTAAGGGCTGCACCACCACCCGCGTTCATCGGGTTGTAGCGCAGAAATACTCGGTAGGGTGGTTCGGTTTCGTCCTTGAAATGTTTGCTCATTGCCGCGTGGAGTTTGGAAGTCCACTGCATTGATGGACGCGGATCAAATTTCGGTTCACCCACCCACACTGCCGAAAACGCGCCGCTTGGTGTGCGCGGTTCATGTTTGAGATGTCCAGCCATGAACAAGCCTGTACCAAGTCGTGAAATTGGGCCCGCGGGTAGCATCACGTTGCCATCGCCGTAACTCGACACCGCTTCGGCGCCGGCGCCCATGGCTGACAAATCCCACGTGAGTGAAATGCGATAGTCACCTTTCACATTCGGAGCCATCAACATCGCAGCGCCGGTGGCGGACAAACCATCACCATCAATGCGTACGCCAATTGGCGGGCCACCTGCAATGGCCGGAATGTTTTCAGCAATCAGCCGATAGTTGATGGTGACGTCACCTTTGACGTCGCGAGTGGACACCCATTTTCCGGGCGGCGTTCCAGGTCGGTTTCCGCTGACGATTGGTACGGGCCCGTTCGCATCGCGCACGGTGAATGTGTTGAGTGTCTGTGGGCGCGCGAGACCAGGTACGAACATGTCCATCGACAAAAACGGTGCGTTGGCCGCGATGTTGACGTTCGGAATTGTCATTGTCACGTCCAGATCGCCCTTGCCGACAGCTTCACTCATCATGCCCGGTTTGATCAACACGGTCATGATTGGTGCTGACTGCGCGCGTGAAGTTGCGCTGAGCAACGCGAGCATCACACACGCGAACGAGGCAGGCGCAGACGCGCGGCGGGGGCAAAAGGGCATGGAATTCCTGAAAGCATGAGAAGCCTGGAGCCGGCTGCTGTAGTTAATCCCCGCAACGGGTTCTTCGGAACAGCCTCAGTCGCAGCAGAGCCCTTTACCGAAGTTCGCTTGACTTCCTAATTTTACCCGTATAAAATTACCGCCTCAAGCCGGCGCGACTCGTTTATACGCGCCGAGTTCCCAGTATCGATCTCACGAAGAGAGCACATGTCCGCGACCACGATGCCAACCAGCGCCCCAACAGCCCCCGCCGAGTTTGATGCTTTGCTCCGGTGTCTTTCGCCTGAGTTGCGGCAGCCCACGACCACCATCACGCGCATCGCGGCCGGGATGTCCGGCGCCGGCGTTTATCGCGTGGAAACGCCCGATGGGCAGTTTGTTTTGAAAACGACAGCACAGGACGAACCAGTTGGCGTGTGGCGAAGCAAGGTGCGGATGCAACAGGCGGTTGCCGAAGCTGGAATCGCGCCGAAAGTCTTTCACGCAGACGAAAACCGCCGAGCGGTGGTGAGTGAGTTGATTGTTGATCGGTCGTTTCCGAATGGTGGGTGACCAGCCATAACGACATGAATCCAACAAACCTCGTGTTTGATGGCACACGCGTGATGTTGCTTGACTGGCAAACAATCGCACCGAACCATCCGCACTACGATCTCGCGACAGCCGCCATGTTTTTCCGCTTCGACGAAGAGACGAGTCAAAAGCTGCTTGGCATCTACCACGGCGTGCCAGTTGATGCGCTTCCGCAAACTTTCCGATATTATCGGCGATTGGCAGCGGTCTTGTCGGGATCTGCCGCGTTGCGCATGGCGCGTCTCCGCGGTCACGCGGGTGGCGATGTGGCCGTTGACGCGGCACTATCGTTGGGTGATGTGTATCAGCTGCTCAGGAGCGGGTCGTTCGACATCAGCTCGGCGAGCGGGCAGTGGACGTTTGGTTTGGCGCTCGTGAAGGAAGGGATCGCGCACTGAGGCAACACTTGATGGGAACAATCTCATGATTCGCTACCGCCGGTGTTCAAGGTTCGTTGCGCTACCGCTGCTTGCTTGCGCGCTTGGCACATTACGGGGCGAAGCGCAGCTTCGTGTACAGGAAACTTCGTTGGGTATAAGAGCGGCCGACACCGTTTCCGGCACGTTCACGTTCAGTCGCGCGCTTGATGTGGCTTACATTCAGAAAGTCGCGCGCGGCGAACAAGTGGTGGTGAACGGTGTTGCCGGTGCGGTGTTTGCATCCATTCCGCGCGTGCGATTGTCCGAAGCGGGGCGCGTGAGCTCGATATCATTCAGCCCGAACGGAAAACGCGTTGCGTACGTTGCGATAAGCAATGGCAAGACCGTGATGGTAGTTGATGGGGTTGCAGGTGCGCCGTTTGATTTCATCCCAGTAGGCAGTGCGTTTTTCAGCCCCGACAGTCGACGCGTTACATACGTCGCCAAACGCGGCGATCGGAACTATGTGATCACCGATGGACGCGAGAGTGCACCGTACGACGAAATCGACATGCGCTATGCCCGGTTCACCTCCGACAGCAAGCACGTGATTTACACGGCCACGTTGGGCGCCCGTCACGTTGTGGTTTACGACGACAAGGAGATCGCACGCGCTGAGTACGTCGGCGATCCGGTGTTCAGCAAAACGGGCAATCGCCTGGCGTACGTTCAAATGAACAACGATGCGTGGGCCGTGGTTGTCGATGGAGTGGCGGGCAAGTCCTATCGCAGCATTGGCAACAATCTCATCTTTAGCGATGACGAGAGTCACTTTCTGTATCGCGGTCGCGATTCGCTCGATCACGTTGTAGTTGACGGCGTCGAGCGCGTGAACGCTCGTTCGATTCGGGGAAACAGCTACGCGTTGAGCTCCGACGGAAAACATGTTGCATTTGTAGCGCAAGATGGTGGGCGCGACCGTTGGGTACTCGATGGTGTTCCGCAAACCACGTACGACTGGGTGTCAGGCGACGCGGCGTTCAGCGCCGACGGTCGCACACTTACCTACGTCGCGGAGTTGGAACGAAAACGTTTCGTGGTGATTGGAGCGAACGAAGGCGAGCGGTTTGATGATATCACAGAGTTCCCGAAATTTACCGCGAACAATCATGTGTTGTTCGTGGCCAAACGTGGCGAACAGCATTATGTGGTGATTGATTCCCAGGGAGCCGCCTACGATCAGGTGAGCGAAACATTCATTGCGCCGTCCGGTAAAGCAGTAACAGTCGCGAAGCGCGGTGCGACATGGAGCGTTTACATCGATGGCAAGCCGGGCGCACTGTATGACGAAGCCCCCAACTCGCTCACGATAAGCGATGATGGCCAACACCTTGCCTTCACCGGTGGCCGAGACGGCAAGCGGTTTGTTTGTATTGACAACAATGAGACTCAGTTATTCGACAACGTGCGCGTTTTGAGTTTTTCGCCCGATGGAAAACACCTCGCCTTCATCGCCTCGCGTGGGCGCCACGAGCTGCTTGTGCTCGATGGAGTCGAGAGCACAACCTACGATCAGGTGATGTGGCTTGAACGTTCTTCATTGCTGAGCCCAAATTCTCTTTCATTTCTCGCGCGTCGTGGCCCCGCAGATGTTCGCGTCACAGTTGACTGGAACGCGGCCGCCACGCGGCGTTGACTGGAACGCAGTCGCCACCTCGACGTTGACACATCGCGAGTTCGCGTCGGGTACCTCGCGCACTGTTGCCGCGCGCCGAGCGGTAATGCGAGTCCCGCTCACTCGACGGAAATGACGAAGCCGCGTGGAGCTGCGCGAGTCCGAATGAACGCCAGTTTCATGTCATTTCGCGTTGGCACCAAAGCGGCGTCTCGCGGCGGCGATGCCAGAAATGATGAGGATGAGCGACAGGATCGCCGAAATTGTCAATCGCCATAAAGTGTGCGTGGCGTAAACTGAACCAGAGTTCATGCCGGCAATACCCGCGGCCAGTGCCCAGGGTGCGAAACAGACGGTGGCGATCGTTAGGCGTATCCATGAGCGATCGTAGCTCCACGGCCGAAGCACCAGGATGAGAAACAACGTCTCAAAGCCGCCAAGCACCGCCTCCGTCATCAATTCCGGCAAGCTGTTTACGCCGTACATGGTGATCCCGGGCAACAGCGGCGAGGGGTCGCGTTGCAGCATGATATTCATCGCAACAAGCAATACGCCATACGCACATGGCAGGACTGCTGTTTTCAGGATCTTTGCTTGACGACTGGTAATGGAGCTCTCCGGACAGGGCGATAATATTTTGTCGCTTAGCCTAGACCGATTCGCCCTGATCGGCAAGATCCGATAACGCGTTTACCAATCTGAGGGCTTTGATGCGACCACGTTTGTAACGCCCGCCTGCTGCTGCGCACGGATCACGGTGGTCGCAATTAAAGTTCACTGATCGTCACGTAGTATCCGTCAGGGTCACGAAGGGAGAACTCGCGCGTTTGCGTATTTGGATTCGTGTGCGGCGCTTCATCGAATCGGTCGGCAAGTGTTAACGCTCGCTTCAATGCCAAGTCGAAATCATCAACGCGGAAGAACAGCAGCAGTCCGTTTCCCGGCGTGCCTGGTTCGGGGCTCACCAACGTTGGATGTTCGTGTGCGCCCCACTCGTGGAGACACACCAGGACCGTTCCGTCCGTGTCGAATATCTGGCCAAAGTAAGAATGACCCGGTTCTGACTCACTCTGTCCGAACAGCGCCTGATACCATTTGAAGCTGGTCGGCACGTGATTAACGCCGATGATCGTCCAGATACGTTTCATGAATTTTTCTCCGATCCGTGAATTGTACTGTGGACCAATGCGCGTCGCGATCGTAGTTTCGTCGCGCCGCACTCTACTCCACCGGAGGAATAGTTCACCTGGACCACGCCGAACCACAAACTTTATTCGGCCACCCGAAAGGTCTGGCCGTTCTTGCGGGCACTGAATTGTGGGAGCGCTTTTCCTTTTATGGAATGCAAGCGCTGCTCATGCTCTACATGACCAAATATCTGCTGCTACCCGAACATGCGCAGAACGTGCTTGGGCTTGCGCAGTTTCGCGGCGTCTTGTCGGCGACGTTTGGTTCGATGACCGATCTGGCGTTCGCGACGCAGACCTACGGCATCTATTCCGGACTCATCTATGCGACGCCGCTCGTTGGCGCGTGGTTGGGTGATCGCGTGCTCGGCAAGACGCGAACGGTTACCATCGGCACGCTCATGATGGCGGCCGGTCACCTGGCGATGGCGTCGGAGCACTTCTTTCTCATTGCATTACTGTTGCTGATTCTTGGTTCAGGCTGTTTGCTGGGCAACATGGCGGCGCAAGTCGGGTTGTTGTACGACATCGATGACCATCGTCGGACACGCGCATTCGGCCTGTACTTGCTGGCGCTCAATGTTGGCGCGCTCATCGCACCGCTGGTCATCGGCACGTTGGGTGAAAAGGTCAGCTGGCATTGGGGTTTTGGTGCTGCGGGTTTTGGTATGTTGATTGGTCTGGCGACGTATCTGCTTGGACGTCGGCATTTGCCTCCAGATGTCATCAAACAAAACACCGGCCGTGTCAAACTCACTCGTAGAGAGTGGCGGACAATAGGCGTGTTGCTGTTGATGCTTGTTCCGTACCTGCTGATGACTGCGGCGCTCAACCAGGCCTACGGAATCATGTATGTCTGGGCCGACAAGGCCGTCGATCGATACATTTTCGGTTGGGAAATGCCGGTAACGTGGGTGGGTATTTTCGATGGTGCGATGACAATTGTTGGGGTGCTGCTTGGTAACGCCATTTGGAAACGCAGCGCCGAACGCAATCGCGAAATGAGTGATCTTTCGAAAATCGCCATCGGCTGTATTGGGATGGCGCTTGGCTATTTGTATATCGGTGCCGTTGCGCTGTTACCGGTTGTGCCCATCGTGTTATGGCTTGGATTCTATCTGATTGTGGATTTAGTGACAGTGTGGATGGAGGCTCCGCCACAAGCGCTGATCACGCGCAGCGCACCACGTTCGATGAGCGCAACCATGATTGCTGTGTTCAAACTCGCCAGTGCCTTTGCGTATTTTCTGCTTGGGTGGCTCGGCCGTTTTTACGAACCGCTGGGTCCGGCGTTGTACTGGGCACTCACTGCAGTCCTGCCGCTCTCGGGACTCGTGTTCTTGCTGCTCACCCGGCGCACGATTGCGCGAATATTGCACGAGGCCGCGCCGGGTGCGGCGCTAATTACTTAGCAACAAAACTCGCAGTCATGCCCATCGCGATGTGTGGTGGCGACGAGTCCGTGTCTTTGAACTGACAAATCATCATATAGGTGTGTCCGGCCACGAGTTCCGCCTGCACAGTTCCGAGCGACATTTTCCCTGCTTCGGCGATTAGGATGCCCACTACGCCGTCGCTCAGATTTCCGGGATCGCCGCCGTGCGAGACGTACGACATGACGGAGTCGACTGACACTCCTGCCTTCAACTGGCCGAGTGCCATTTCATGCGCCACCTTGCCGCGATTGTCCAGACGAAATGAGACTGGGCCTACTGGCAGCTCTTTCGCTACTTGAAACGCATAATCCGTAGCGGGCACGATCACTTCGTGTGCGGCAGGCGGCCCGGCCGCTTGGCACGACGCGCACAACGCAATCAGACATCCGCCAAAAACTGTTTGCCTGATGACCGCGCGACGATAGGGTGAGACTGGGAATTGCATGAAACTCTCCGGATGTATCAGTATGGCCTTCGGCGTCTACTCGCGGTTAGCGACGTCACGGTTTTGCGGGCGGCGCGAAATGTTCCAGAAGGGTTCGCACTTCGCGCTGCAAACTATCGCGCAAAACGGGGCGCGCACCGGCCATTCGCAATCGATTCCTCCAGTCGCGGAGTCGGTGACGTGACTACTGACCGACGCATCGTATCGCACTGCGCTGCGAGTGATTTGACTGGAATGCCCGACACGACCAATCTCGTATTTTCGAAGGAATTACTGGCGATATTCGTTGATGCCCTGTGATCGGCCCGTAGTTCCACCACCTCGATTCGTCGCGTCTGTGCCACACAAAATCCGGAAGAGTCCGTCCTGGAATTCCCTGAATAGTGCTCACTGTCATTTGCAATCTCGTGGCGCGTGAAAAATTGCACGGGCCGTGGCACTGATGTTGCTTCATTGAGTTGTTTGAGCTGCCATGCGCAATTTTCTCCTGCCTTCCTCGTCGGCCCGGTGCAGCAGCTCGCTCCAGTTCATTGTTTGATCACACGAGGAGATACACGCATCATGAAGCGACTGCTGTTAACCATTGCCGCTCTGGCGGCGCCGCTCTACTCGGCATCGGCCCAGGCCAACCTGAGCTTTTCAGGCGGAAGCGGAACTCAATTGGCGATTACGCTGTCGGGTCCGGTTCAGTACACGATTACTTCAACGCCGACGTCCGGCTTGCCCTCGTTCGTCTTTGTTGGTGCGGGCGACCTCTTTGGGCCATTGCCCAGTTTCACCGGTTCAATCAACTATTCCATCAACGGCGCGGGCGCTTTTGCGCTCACTCAAATTGGTTCGGGATTCACGAGCGCAACGATTGCCGCGAACGACATGTTTCTGTTTGGCAACATGCAGACACTGGTCGTGGGTGATGTTATCAGACTGAACGCTGGCACACTCTCCAGCGTGGCGAACTTTGCTTCAGCAGCACCGACTTCACGCGCCTATACGACCTTCATCATCGAAGATGGCTCCGCAATTCGTTCGAGTGAGGGCGTTCCGATCACCGCTGTTGTTCCCGAGCCAGAATCGTTCGCGCTGATGGGTGTGGGCTTGCTGGCGCTGGTCGCGGTACGCGTTCGTCGGGAAAACGTTCGTCGGGAAAACGTTCGTCGTTGCGCCTAACGCAGCACCCCCGCGTTGGCGGGTGACGCAAGAAGCTCGCTCACGGAGTTTCGTAAGGGTACATTCGCGTCGTCGCCAGTGGCGGCGGCGCGAATGTACATGTGCGGTACTCGTTGCCGTCGTTAGAACGAACGGTTGAGAATAAATTCGAGATTGATATTGCCCGCGTCCGAAATGGACGCGCCACCAGGTGCGCACGGTGCCGAGATTTTTTATGCCGAAAGCGTTCTCAATTCGTCGGCAATTCTTCGCGTTTTGCGCGTGCCGGAATGACGCGAAAGATGTCCGATTGATGGTCGGTAAATCCCGGGAGCCACGGACAAGAGCTCAGCTCGAGTTCACGCTCCTTGACGCGCACTCGGCATTCCCCTTCGCCAAGTTCCTTGATCATCGTGAACCGTGTGCTCTTCGCAATATGCAGGGTGTCATGCGAGTACAACACGCCACGATGCTGCCCGGACGTTCCGTCAGAATTTTCCTTGATCACCTGAACATCGCGCAGCGCTTCTATCACGACCGGAGCCCGTTGCGTGACGACGGCCCACGGTATGGCGTGAGAGACGAGCATCGCAACTACGAAGGATGTGCGCATGGACGTGTGTATCGTTAATATCGTGAAGGTGCACCGCTACCAGTCCTTTCGGGTGCCGCTTTGGTAACCGAAAGTAGTACCACTCCCGCTCGATATTCCAGCCCTCGTCAGTTGCGTTTGCGTCGCCCCATGTGCACGCGTCCGTCGCGTCCGTTGCCGCGCGAAAGCGTTCGTCGGCGACCGCGAGCGACGTGGCAATTTCCATGTTCGGAGCGTCAATGTGAAGTTGACGTTCCAGGCGATGCCGCAAGTCCAGGTCATTCAACTAGTCGTCAAACGTGAACGGATAGCCGCGCTCAACGTCGGCCGCGATGTTTGCCCACTTGGCGACGAGTGCGCTGAGCGGCAATCGATGGCGTTCGCTCATGGGGACGGCGGCCGGTTGGCCTGACGGCGGAAGTACCGTTCGCCATCGTTCGGTTTGAAGAACGTGCGAATGGTTCCGTCGTGATCGAACGCGAGACAATCGACGGCTGAACGGTCAAACATTAGATCTGCAGATTACTCTGAATGCGCCAGGCTGAGTGCAGCATCGAAGAGCGCCTCAATTGAGCGTGAGATTGGCCGCTAGGGTATAGCCGCAGTGTATCGCGCGCGCGACCTGCGCGACAACCGCAAGGTCGGTCTCAGAGTGCCCGATCCGGATCACGGTGCAGCACTCGGCGCCGAACGATTGCTCAAAGAGATCGTAGTAACGGCGCGTCTGCAGCTTCCAAAGCCACCGCCGTTCAATTCAGGCAACGCAAACGGACTGCAGTATTACGTGATGTCATTTGTGGAGCGCGAGACATTGCGCGCACAACGCGACCGCGAAAGACAGCTTAGACAGCGAACAGGGGGCGGGCCATAAAACTGCTATTTCGAATCGAGTACAAATGCGTCAGCCGTACACTTCACGCCTCGTCCAAGAGAAGAGTTGGCTGGTCGGATGACGACATGCGTTGCACCAATCTTCTTGCCTTCAAACAGTGCTTGTGCTTCGCAGCCGCCTCCGCTCTGCCAGTTGTTTCCCTGGACAGTGATTGCGCCGACCGTGGTGGCGCGCGCTGGCGCCGCAGCCACAACGGCCGCGCTCGCGCTTGGCGAGAGTTTGGGTGCGCCGGGTGCTCTGCGGACCTCAGACTGAAACGCGCAAGCGCTGAGGAAAATCAATGAACCAACTAAGCGACTTTTGGATTTCAGATGACTCTGTTGCTATCAGTAGCCAGTCGACGACGACGAAGTTGCCAATATCAGACCGACAAATGCTGCAGTCCCGAGCAAACCACCGCCGATCGCCGTCTTCTTGTGTTTGGATTTCACTTTGTCAGAGTATCCTTTGGTGTACATCACTTGATAGTCAGTTGGTTTTGACGCGATGAGAAGTCTCTGATCGGTTGGCAATTGTGGTGTGCCTCCCGCGGCTATTCCGAACACGACACCGGTTCCAATAAGTCCGGCACCGACTCCCGCGAGAAACGACCGCCCCATCCACCCCCCCGCGTTGTCGCCGGCGAGCTCACCGTCCAACCGCGCGCGCTGGAGTACTTCCGTCGACGATGGCGCAGTGATACCCGCTGGTAGTGGTTGCGTTTGCGCGATTCCGAGCGCGGGGGCGAGCGCAAGGGCAACGATGAGAAGCTTCTTCATTGTTTTTCGAAGTGGGTCGTAAGTCAGACGTAGCGCTTCCAGATTCCTCAGATGACATCTTAAAGTTGCAATCGTAACTTCTCGGACATGCGAGCGACTTGGTCACTGTCGAGTTGTCGCAAGGAATCACAAGTGCAGGCTCCGTAAAAATCTTCCGATTTAACTCATGGCAGGGAAGAGCGCGCCAAGAGAGTTCGAGATGAGTCCCCCGGATTCTTCACTTGGCCGATCCGCACCGTCATCGTTGGACTCGGATCCAGGTTGACAATGACAAGCCGTTCTTCGTCAGCATCGTGAGCCATTCAACACCGTGCTGTTCTTTGGGAGCCATCACTACAAGCTCACCCCTTCACTAACCGGCGCAACACTTCAACCAACACCGCCGGCAGATGCTCCGGATGATGCAGTGCCGCAAAACCACCCGCCCCAAAAATTCTCGACATGTACGCCGGCGCGTGACGGTCTACGGTCACGCAGAATGGATGTAATCCCTGCAATCGCGCCTCAACCACCGCCTGACGCGAATCCTCCACACCGTACGGACCTTCGTAACGATCGACATCGTTTGGTTTGCCGTCGGAAAGCACCAACAGAAGACGGTGCCGCGCGGGTTTTGTCATCAACCGCGCCGTGGCATGGCGAATGGCCGTACCCATTCGCGTATACCGATCGGGCTCAAGGCCGGCGATGCGCCGCCGCACGGTATCCCCAGCACGCTCGTCAAAATCCTTGAGCGACAAAACACTCACGCATTCCGGACCCTCCCCGGAAAACGCCATGATCGTGTACGGATCGCCGAGTGCATCCAATGCATCACACACCACCAACAGCGCCTCCTTTTCCACGTCCACTATACGGAGATCTTCCGCCACCCAGCTATCGGTCGATCCGCTGACATCCACGAGCAGCGCAATCGCGACATCCCGTCGGGCAGGACGGATTGCCTCGTACAGTCGATCGTCGGCGGGACACCCCGCTCGGCGGTCGGCATAGGCGTCCACAAACGCAGCCAGATCCACCTCGGGTCCGTCCAACTGCCGGCCAAGTCGCTGGCGACGCGGCCGGAGCCGCTCGAACCGCCGACGCACCTCATGCAGCAACGCGGCCCGCTTCGCGAGCACGCTCGCGGCCCACGCCGCATCGCCCAACGGTGGCGTTTGCTCCAGAACGACAGCCCCACGCTCGTGGTACCGGCCCAGTTGATAATCCCACTCGGGGTACACATATCCCTGCCCCGGCGCACCACGGCTAACCGCCGCCTTACCGCGAGGTGGCGGATCGTCGCTCGTCAGCACCTCGCGACTCTGTCCGGGCGACGACACCAGGCGCGCCTCCGGCAATTCCGAAAACGAATCGGCCAGATCGTCAGGGTCGACCTGATCGTCGCGGTCGGTTGGGCGCTGCAATCCCATCGGATCCTCGACGTGCTCCTGCGGATCGTCGAGCTGAATCATCCACATGCCGACACCCTCATCGTCCTCATCATCGGGCGCCTGCCGCACCTCAGGGCGCCGGTCGAGACGGGTGGTGCGCGGCTGAGCCGTTCCGGCATCCGGCGCCTCTCCCGCTCGGGCTGCACTAGTGCGCGAAACTGGCCGCTCTACCACCCGCCCCCACAGCCAGACCGCCTGCACGCCACGGTACGCTCCACCCAGTTCACGAATGCGTTGCGCAGTAATTTCGGCCCAGACCCGTGACGCTGCCGGAGACTTCGATTGCAGCCCGGCCAGTGGGTGCGCCGCGAGCACCGTTTGCATTTCCTGTTCAACCGCCGCTTCCTGCTGCGTGAGCACCTTCGCGCGCGGGCGCGCCTCCCGTGCCTCGGCCCTCGCTCTGCACAGCGCGTCAAGCAATCCGGGCAACTGCGTACCCAGCTGCTGATCGACCGCGGCGGACTCGCGTAAGAGATACAAGTCGCGCACCAGCGCGTCCTTGGGCAAGTGCTCGGGTGTACCACGCACAGCGCGAGCAGCGGCCTCGGACGCCAACAATCGATACGCTACCAGGCCTTCGCTTGCCGTTTCTCCAGTTGCGTCGCGCGCTGCCTCGCTATCGGGCAACGTGCGCGGCAGGTACACGCGTTCGCCGTCGGTTAGCGCGAGCGTGCGCCGCTCAACGAGGTGTCGCGGCACTCCGCGCCCAATGCGGCCAAACCAGTTGGGCAGCGCAGGCGGCTGAGCCACGGCCACCGTTAGCGAGGTGCCAAACGCCGCCCCGATGAAAAACTCAAGCCGACCGCGGATGTCGGCCAAGCGGAGCGTTGCCGGCTCTAAACCATTCGCGCGGCGTTGCCACAGCCGCTGTGCAAACAGCGTTGCGTGCCGAGCGCCATCCATGATGACATCTTCTGGCTCGGACATCAGCCGGCCAGGGTCAGCTCCACGAG
>JBDUBA010000474.1:0-1933 GCA_040004335.1 Gemmatimonas sp. | reverse complement strand
CGGAAAATAGTCCGGATGTTCCCGCGGAACCGCGACATGACCCACGCGCAACTCCGACTGCGGCGCATCCGCTTTTGCGATGACATGTACGCGCGCATCGGTGTAGCGTGAGCGATCGAGCGGTTCTTTTACCGGTGGTGCCTCGCCACTCCAATCACCAAAATTGTCGGTGGCAAGTTTGAGTGCGGCATCCACGGTGATGTCACCCACCAACATCAACGCCGTTGCATTGGGCCGATAATACTGCTCGTGAAAACGCACCACTTCGTCGCGATCGAGTTTCAGCACCGAGACTTCATCACCGCCCGCCAATCGCGCAAACCGTGATTCCTCGTTGTACAGGAAACGCGAGAAGTACACATCGGCCAGGCCGCGCGGTTCACTTCGCAGCTGTGCGAGGTCGGCAACACGTTCTGCACGAAGGCGATCGAGTTCCGACTCCGGAAACGACGGCGTGCGCAACACTTCCGACAACACGGCAAACGCGTCGTTGACGCGTGTTGCAAGTGACGTGAGCTGCACAATCGCCGAATCCCAGTCGGCGCCAGTGTCGAGTGTTGTTCCCAGCGACTCCAGGCGTTCAGCCAGCTGCAGCGCGTCCATCGTTGCCGTGCCTTCGGCGAGCGCGCGTGTTGTCAGCTGCGCCAGTCCTTCGCAGCCGAGGGGATCGCGTGTTGCGCCGGCCTCGACTACAGCGAGAACCGTGACGACCGGATAGTTGTGAATCGGAGCAACAACGAGACGCAATCCGTTGGGGAGAATGCGTGTTTCGAATGTGGGAAACGCGTATGCGCGTGGAATACCCGGTGCTGGACGTGCCGGTGCGTGATCGAGCGACGGATTTGATAGGGTAGCGTTGCTCATGAGTGTCAAATTCCCGTGACCGCGAGAGCAGCGTTTGCCGCAATCAGATCGTCGCCAGTGGCGTTATCTGCGTCACCCTGCTGCGCAGCACCATTCTCGACTTCCGTGTCCTCCGCCGGCAAATACCAGAGAATGGCGCGATTGTCGGGGCCTAATCGTTCGCGGGCAAACGCATTCACTTTCTCGACGGTGACCGCTTGATACCGCTCAACTTGTTTGTTGGCCAGCAGCGGATCGCCAAAATATGTCGTGAAACGCGACAGTTGGTCGGCGCGTTCGGCGGCCGATTGCAGCGATGTAACAAAGCCAGTCTCAACCAACGCCAACGCGCGCGCCACCTCGGCCGCCGTTACTCCGTTTTGGTGCAAGGCATCGAGTTCTGCGATCACTGCCGCTTCCAGCTGTTCGGGGGAGACGTCCGGGTGTGCCGTGACATCCACGACAAACAAGTCACTGCCTTTGGCGAGATCGAACGTGAACGCGGCCGCTTGCGAGGCAATGCGTTGTCCACGCACCAGATTGCGTTCGAGACGGCTGCCGGTGCGAAGCCCGAGAATGGCGCTCGTCAAGCTGGCAGCGTAGTACCCGTCCGTGCCAAAGATTGGCGAGCGCGCGCACACAAAGAGCCGAGGGAGCGCGACGGCATCGTAGACAATTTCGCGGGGCGACACACCGAACACTGGTGGCAACGTCATGTCGGGGAGCGCCGGACGTCCCTTGCCGCGCGGAATCCATCCGAAGTACAGCTCAATCATGCGAGCGGATTCATCGCGATCGAAATCGCCGGTGATGGTGAGCACCGCATTGTCGGGCGTGTAGTACGTACTGAAGAAGTCGGCAACGTCTTCCAGCGACGCATCACTCAAATGCGCCATCGAACCGATGAGCGAGTGATGAAATGGATGTTCCGGCGGGAAAACGAGTTCCTGCAATTTTTCCCAGCACGTACCATACGGCTGGTTATCAATCGACCAGCGCCGCTCGTTTTTCACGACGTCGCGTTGCGTGTCGAGTTTGACTTGCGTGAGTGCGGGCAACATGCGCCCCATGCGGTCGGACTCGAGCCACA